>DAOLZE010000220.1:0-4357 GCA_035426125.1 Rhodocyclaceae bacterium | reverse complement strand
TTGCCTAACATCGCATTTTGTAAGGACTTTTTGGGGGTCTGGTGGGCTTCGATATCTCAGGGTTGTTTAATCCCAAGGCGCGTCCGTTGTTGGGGCTGGACATCAGCTCCTCGGCTGTCAAGCTGGTCGAGCTGACCGCCAACGGGAAAGAGGGTTACCGTGTCGAGCGTTACACCATAGAGGTGTTGCCGAAAGATGCGGTGTCGGATGGCAATATCGCCAATCTGGATGGCGTCGTCGACGCCGTCAAGCGGGCTTGGAAGCGCCTGGGAACGTCTACGCGGAATGTCGCGATGGCGTTGCCTGGCTCGGCGGTGATCACGAAGAAGATCATCGTGCCTGCCGGTCTGCGCGACGATCAGCTTGAGATCCAGGTTGAGTCGGAAGCCAACCAATACATCCCGTTCGCGATTGACGAGGTCAATCTGGATTTCCAGGTGATTGGCCCGGCTCCATCCGTTCCCGATGAGCTTGAGGTGCTCATCGCAGCGTCGAAAAAGGATCGGGTGGAAGATCGCGTCGCGGTGGCCGATGCGGCAGGACTCAGTGCGGTCGTCGTCGATGTGGAGTCACTGGCCTCTCTGGCGGCATTCGAGTTGATCGAACGCCAATTGCCCGATGGTGGCAAGAACCAGACGGTGGCCCTGATCGATGCCGGTTCCAACGTGATGAGCCTGACGGTTCTGCGCAATGGCCAGCAGGTCTATGCACGTGAACAAGCTTTCGGTGGCGGGCAACTGACTCAGGATATCGCCAGGCATTACGGGATGACCTACGAAGAGGCCGAAGTCGCCAAGCGTGCCGGCAGTCTTCCTGAAGGTTACGAGGGCGAGTTGCTGGCCCCGTTCATGGAGAATCTGGCGCTTGAAATCTCGCGCGCCCTGCAGTTCTTCTTCACGTCGACTCAGTACAACCAGGTTGACCACATTGTTCTGGCTGGTGGTTGTGCGGTGATTCCCGGTGTCGACGAGGTCGTGGCAACGCGCACCCAAGTCAGTACGCTGATCGCCAACCCGTTTGCCAATATGGTGCTCTCGGACCGCGTTCGGGCGAAAAACCTGCTTGCCGATGCCTCGTCGCTGATGGTGGCTTGCGGCCTGGCTTTGCGGAGGTTTGATCCATCATGATTCGCATTAACCTCCTGCCCCACCGCGAAGAGGCCCGCAAGGCAAGACGGCAGCAGTTCTATCTCATGCTGGGCGCAGTTGCTGCCTTGTCCGCGCTGGTGGTTTTTCTCGGCTACACCATCATCAACGGCTATATCAGCAGCCAGAATGATGCCAACGATTTCCTGAAGCGCGAGATTGCCGTTCTGGACAAACAGATCGACCAGATCAAGCGGCTCAAGGAGCAGACCCAGGCATTGCTCTCCCGCAAGCAGATCATCGAAGACCTGCAACGCGATCGCGGCGAAACCGTATATCTTCTGACGGAACTGGTCAAACAGGTGCCGGAAGGCGTCTACCTCAAATCTCTCAAGCAGGATGGCGCGAAAGTCAACATCACTGGCTATGCGCAATCCAACGCGCGTGTCTCGGCCTTGATGCGTAATCTCGAAGCCTCGCCGTGGCTGGAAAAACCCCAGTTGATCGAGGTCAAGTCGGTCGTTCTGAACGGACGCCGCAGCAACGAGTTCGCGATGAATTTCACGCTGACGCGCACCAAGCCGGATGATGGGAAGGGCAAGAAATGAAGGCCAAGACCACTTCAGTTCCCAAGATCGATTTTCAGGCGATCGCCGATGATTTTCGTTACCTGAATCCGAACGACCCTGGCGCGTGGCCACTGATTCCCAAGCTGACCATGCTGTTCGGTCTCTTTGTGGTATTGCTGGTCGCCGGTTGGTGGTTCCTCTGGAGCGACCAGCTTGCCGAGCTTGAAGGCAAGCAAAAGGAAGAGGAAACCCTTAAGCAGCAATATCTGGACAAGAAGAAGCAAGCCGTCAATCTGGATTTGTATATTGAGCAACTGGCTGAAATCGATCGCTCCTTCGGCGCTCTGCTCAAGCAACTGCCGAACAAGTCCGAAATCGAGGCGCTGCTGATCGAAGTCAACCAGGCAGGCTTGGGGCGCGGTCTGCAGTTCGATCTCTTCCGCCCGGGGGCAGAGCAGGTCAAGGACTTCTATGCCGAGTTGCCGATCGCCGTCAAGATCAACGGGGGCTACCATGATTTCGGAGCCTTTGCCGCGGACATTGCGAAGTTGCCACGCATCGTGACGCTGAACAACATCTCGATAGTTCCCGGCAAGGATGGCGTGCTGTCCCTGGATGCGACAACCAAGACCTTCCGCTATCTGGATGAGGAAGAGGTTGCCAAACAGAAGAAGGCTGCACAAGGAGCGAAGAAGTGAAGCGATTAATGCTCGTCGCACTCTGTGGCGCCTTGGGGGCCTGTTCGGGTGGCGACCACGAGGATCTAAAGCAGTGGATGGTGGAAAGCACCAAGGACATGCGCGGTAACATACCCAAGCTGCCCGAGGTCAAGCCCTATCAGCCGGTGCCCTACGATGTCGAGGGCCTGCTGGATCCGTTCAAGCCGGGCAAGATCGAGCCGGAATCCAAAAACAAGCAGGGCGCCGGCAACGGTGGTGCCTTCCAGCCGGATTTCGAGGCGCGGGAATTGCGCAACAGCCTCCTTGAGAAGTATCCAATCGAGTCGCTCAAGATGATTGGCTATCTGAACGTCAATCGACGGCCGATCGCAGTGATACAGGTTGAGGACAAGGTCAAGCAGCTCAAGGTGGGCGAGTACGTCGGGCTTGATTTCGGTATGGTGACGCGAATCACGGACAAAGAAGTGGTGTTGCGCGAATTGATTCAGGACTCTGCGGGTGACTGGAGCGAACGTACGAGTTCTTTGTATCTGCAGGGCAAGGAGGGAAGCAAGAAATGAAATTCATCAACTACGCGATGGCCGCTGTGGCGGCGACCTGCCTTGCCTTGGCCGGGCCGCTTTCGGCGCAGACGGCTGCCGCAAACTCGATCGAGGCGATCAATGCCGCACCGCAGGGGACGGACATTGCCATCAGGATCGACTTCAAGGAGCCTCTCGCGGCACCTCCTACGGGGTTTAGCGTCGCCAAACCAGCGAAAATTGCTTTCGATTTTCCGTCGACCGCAAATGGCTTGGGGAAGAACAGCCTTGTTCTCAAGGAAGGCGACCTGCAGAGTGTGAACGTGGTTGAGGTGGGTGGTCGTACCCGTCTCGTTCTCAACCTGACGCGAGGCATGAATTACACCACCCGTCTCGATGGCAAGGCACTCTATGTGGTTCTGGCTCCGGTCCCCGCTGTTTCAGAATCCCTGGCGCAACGTGTGACCCGCTTCACCGAAGAGTCTGCGGTTGGCAAACGCCATGCCGTGCAGGATGTGACTTTCCGGCGTGGCAAGGACGGCGAGGCGCGCATCATTGTCGATTTGAGCGATGCCGGTACTGGCATTGACATTCGCCAGCAAGGCAAGAATCTGGTGGTCGATTTCGTCAAAACGACGGTTCCCGATAATCTCCGCCGCAAACTGGATGTAACGGATTTCGGGACGCCGGTTAACTCTGTCGAAACCAAGGCATTCGGTGAGAATGTGCGGATGACCATTTCCCCGCAGGGGCTGTGGGAACACAACGCTTACCAGAGCGAAAACCAGTTCGTGGTCGAGGTAAAGCGTATCGTCGAGGACCCGAACAAGCTGGTGCAGGGTACCAAAACGGGTTATCAGGGACCGCGGGTCAGTATCAATTACCAGAATGGCGACGTGCGTGCGCTGCTCCGTCTGATGGCCGAAGAACTGGGTCTGAACGCCGTGATCAGCGAAACGGTGACCGGAACAACCACATTGGTCCTGAAGGATGTGCCGGCCGACCAAGTCATCGATATCATCTTCCAGCAAAAGGGTCTGGACATGCGCAAGAAGGGCAACATCATGATGATTGCCCCGCGCGACGAAATCGCAACGCGCGAGAAACTGGACTTCGAGTCGCGGCAGCAGATCAGCGAACTTGAGCCGATCCAGTTGGAACAGTTTGTCCTGAATTACCAAAAAGCTGGCGATGTGGCACGTCTTCTGGCTGGCTTGGCTCCGGTTGGGCAGCAGGCTATTCCCGGGCAGGCTCAGCGAATCCTGAGCAAGCGGGGTAACGCCGTTGCCGATCCGCAATCCAATCTCCTGTTCGTCAATGATATTCCGAGCAAGCTTGAGGAGATTCGGAGATTTATCAAGGCAATCGACATTGGCGTGCGTCAGGTATTGATCGAGGCACGGGTGGTAGAGGCCAGCGATACTTTCAACCGTGATCTTGGCGTCCGAATGAATTTCCTGAGCTCTAAGGCGAATCCTGGCACCCAAGTTGGTGGTAGTGGC
>DAOLZE010000219.1:0-4416 GCA_035426125.1 Rhodocyclaceae bacterium | reverse complement strand
ATGCAGGCTTCGCCATCCATGTTGGGCATGGTCAGATCCATGGTGATCAGGTCGGGCCGGGTTTCGCGGGCCATTTGCAAGGCCACTTCGCCATTGGCGGCAAGACCGGCAATCCGGATCAGGGGCAGTTGCGGGTTGGAAACCAGGCGGGCGATGCGGTTGCGGATAACCGTCGAGTCATCAACGATCATCATGCTTAGCGGGCGCTGGTTCAACCTCATGCCGGCTTGAGCTGCATGATGAAGCGGGTATGCGAATTGACGCGCGAACTGATGCGCAAGCGGCCATCGATTTTGCGCAAGACTTCCTTGACGACGCCAAGCCCATCGCCCCGTCCGGCGTGCAGATGGGCCTGGTCAAGAGAGCTGAAGCCTGGCTCAAAGAGCATGGCAATGATTTGATCGTCGCTCATCTCGCTCACTTCTTCGGGGGTAAAGAGATTTCTTGCGACGAGTACGGTGCGTAGGTGTCCGACTGAAATGCCGCGCCCGTCGTCGTGGATCGCCATGGTCAGGGTGCCGTCTGCCTCGCTGGTAATTTCCACGCGAATCAGGCCCGCCATCGGCTTGCCGAGTTGCTGCCTTTCTTCGGGGGATTCGATGCCATGGGCGATTGCATTGCGAATCAGTTGCGGGACCGCCTGTTGCAGGATGCTGGCGATGCGCGGCGGCACCTTGTCGAGACGTGGCACGGCGACTTCAAAGCGCACCTTTTTGTTGAGATCCTCGGCAACCCGGAGGGCAAATTTTTCGATATCTTGCAAGGTTTCCCATAGCGGGTCAGGCGGTGCCGACTCACTGCGACGACCCGCCACGTGCTGCTGGATGCGATTGACCACAACGTTCACCTTGGCGACTTCTGCCAGCAGGCGGCTCAGCGCGACAGCAACCGGAATCAGGTCGTCTCCCTGAACGTCCGCCCGGCCGCGCAATGGGGCCAGCAAGTTTTCGAAGTCGTGAATTTCCTGGCTGATGCTATTGCAGCCCAGCGTCGCCGCCTCACCTTTCAGGCCATGCAATGTCCTGGCGATGCGATTGACCAGTTGCGGGTAGGACTGGCGGGCCGGCTGAATGCCCTGCAGTTCGTGATTTATCTGCTGCAGACTGTTACGGGCAGACTGCAGGAAGTCGGCCACTGTGTCGGGATTGTGGTCGAGAACCCCCAGCAGCAGATCGATTTCCCCTTTGGCGCGCGATTCGGCCGTGGCCAGCTCTCGCGCCAGGCGGACTTCGTCGGAAACGTCGAAGACACTGACCAGCAGGGCGACAACTTCATTATTCTCGCGAATCTGATCGAATTCGAAGCTGACAAAGGTGGCCCCTTTGCGTTTTCCGGGGCTATCGAGCAACTCGATCTCCTTCAGCGGATTCAGTTGCTCAAGCAGGGCTTGCTTGATTTTCCGGTTGAATAGCACATCGATATAGTTTTCAGCCGCTTCGGCGCTTTCCAGGGTGCAGATACGTGACAGTACCTGGTGAAAGTTATCGCCGGTTTTCAGCCGGTCACCGAATAGCTTGTCCAGCGAATTGGAGCGCTGGCTGCCCACGGTTCGCTCACGGGTCAGCAAAAACAGGCCTTCGCGCACACTGCCGAGTATTCGCTCGTTTTCCTGTCGAGCCAGGGCGGCGGCGTGATCGCTGGCGGACAATCGCGTAATGAACTTGAAGACGATAAAGCAGAAATTCAGAAAAGCCAGGCTGATGGCGAGAATCTGAATATTGCGCATGGTGGCTGTTTTTTGCTGGGCCAGTTCTTCAAGGCTTTGGCCAAGGTCATCGGCCTGCTGGGTTAAGCGGTTGTTGCGAGTAACCGCCTTGCTGACGGCGCTGGCGACGGTATCGATTTCGAGCTGATCGGCAGCAAACAGCAACGGGGCGACTTCGCGGTCGATGGGCATCCATGTTTGTGAAATCTGGGCGAGTTGTTCCTGGATTTTCCGGGTTTGGGATTCGGCTTCGAGCAAGCCTTTGCCGATGGTCTGGTCGGACTTTCCCTGGAGATTGCTCTGGGCATCGAGGAAGCCGAGGCGTGCCTCGGATATTTCCGCCAGACTGCTCTGGATGGGTGCGCTACTACGGATTTCCATGTCCAGGGTCAGCAGCGCCTTGGTCAGTTGCTGTGCGGATGCGCGTAACTGACCAGCCGCATTGATCCGACTGGCATCTGCTTCGATTTGGTGCGAGGTGTAAATATTGATGACCGACACGCCGGCATCAATCAACACGAATACCGCAATCAGGAGTACCAGATCCCGGTATTTTCCAAACAATGAGTGCTTCATCGCAAATCGACGGCAAAAGGAGGCTTATGTTGCCCCCGTTGCGTTACAGGAATATTACTTAAGACATAGATACGGTCAACTGCCAAAAGTGCTTGATTTCCCTTGCTAAAACCGCCGCATCATCAGGTGCCGCCCGTCAATCGTGCTTTTACGGACAACACTGAAACCAAGGTCGCGAAAGCGCCTGGAGCGGGCACTGGAAACCAGTATTCGCCCACCTTTGAAATGCTGTACCACCCAGTCGATACGTGCCTCAAGAAGTGCACGCCCAACGCCCTGGCTGCGGTGCTCCGGCGCAACGGCCGAGAGATAAAGCAGGTGAGTGTGGGATGCCCAGTCAGCCGCCTTGACACCGCCAACGCCAATGATCTCGCCGGCACTGATGGCAACGAAAAATTGACGATAAAACAGCGTCGAGTGCGCTTGCAGTTCTTCGTGCAGGCGTTGGCTGCTGTAACGCTCCGGCTTGGCAAAGGCGTTGGTGAGTAGCGTGACACAGGCCTCAACCAGCAGCGGACTACTGGTATCAAGGGTATCAATGCGAAACTTGGACATGGCTTGTTCAGCGCAAGAGATACCGCTCACTGCGCGCCATGAAAACTTGCTCGGCAATTTCTTGCGTCGCGGCGCGGTTGATTTTTGTCTGCTCTTTACCAAAGGCATCGCGCTCGCTGACGCCACATTGGGCCGCCTCGATACTGCGCCGGCAGCGCCAGCGAACGCCACGACTTGTAGGAAAACGATGCATCTGATCCTGAGGATGGTGAACTCGACAGCAATAACAGTAGCGTGTTTCCATTCTGACGACTCCGCAGTAAGAATTGAATTGGCGGCATACAGAATGGCGAAGAAACTTTGCAGGAAGATGACCGAATGGCCCTTTGGATGCCCCGCCACTGACACCGGTGCTTTGCTACGGTCAACCAGGAAAAATAGCAAAAAAAAGCCCGGCAACACCGGGCAAAAGAGACGACCGAATAGCTGTGTCGCTGATTATTTACCCTCCAGGAGAGGCGTGTTACTGCTGGCTTGAGGTTGCTCGGCAAAGCTTTCGGAGAACTGGCGGACTTCCTGCTCGGCGAGTTCCACCGTCTGGATGGCAGCCGTGCTCATGCCACGCAGGGTGCTTTCGGCACTTACGAGCGTGGAGCGCATGGCTCCCAGCGCAATTTCTGCTTCCCAGGGACTAAAGTTCTTGGCGCGGTCAATGCCGGCGAAAACAATTTCGTCAAAAATCCGGATCTGAGCCTCGGCTGTTTCGATCATGGCCTTGTGCGTGTTGCTGACGATCTCGTAAATCTGGTCGACGAATTGGGTTGCCTGCACCTGATCCAGCAAGTAACTTTTGCCGACCGCGGCTATTGAGTCGAATTCGCCACGCATCAGTACGTCCAGATGCTGGCTGCCGTGATCAAGGCGCTTGCGACTGGCCTCTGCCATCAGGTCACTCATGCGCTGGCTGGCGTCGATACAAACGCTGGACAGGCCGAGCAGATTAAGCAGGGCACTGTCGCGCGTTTGCGCGATTTGGTGTCGTGTAACGAACATGGGAACTCCCTCAAAACCTGGAAGCTCACAGCCTATTGTTCGACTGTGACAGCAAGATGAACGAGGTGCCCGCCCCGCTCAGCAATTTTTCCCGCATCTTGCAGCAGAGCCCGACAGGAGGCCCCGTACCAGGCAGCCGATCAGATATCTTCGATCGGTGGAACCAGCTTGCTGGTGTTCCGCAAGCGCTCAGCCATCACACGCATGACGTGGATGGCAAAGTACGGGGCCTGCGCCGCCAGATAGAGAAAACGCTTTTCGTCGATAGCGACGAACTGACAATCCGTGGAAGCGACAACAGTCGCCGAGCGTGGCCCTGGGGAAACGATGCTCATTTCTCCCACAATATTGCCATGCAGCAGGGTGTCGACCACCCGATTATTGACAATGACTTCGGCTTGCCCAGTCGTCAGCACAAACATCAAATGCCCATCTTCACCCTCAGTAAAAAGGGAATGTCCGGCTTCAACATTAATGAAATCGGGATTGTTCGAGAAGAGTTCAAAGAAAACCATGATCACAAGCCCCAGAAAAATAGGCTGTAAGTAATAACATGCTTGAGCATTCAGCGTCTTGTTCGGAAATGT
>DAOLZE010000218.1:0-4425 GCA_035426125.1 Rhodocyclaceae bacterium | reverse complement strand
AGCTCTGGGTCGATGTGGATAGCGGCCTGCTGCTCAAGGCCAGCCTTCTCAACGAACATGGCCAATCGATCGAAACCTTTGCCTTCACACAATTGCAGATCGGCGGGAATATCGATCGTGAAGCGCTTAAATCGAAATTCGCCACCCAGTCGACACAATGGCAAGTACATAATGTTCTAGCAACCGAAACGCACGACGAAAATGCAAATTGGCAGGTCAACGTGCAATTGCCCGGGTTCCGCAAACTCGCCGGTATGAATCGGCTGGCCCGCCCGGATCGACCGGAGAGCGTACATCTGGTGTTTTCCGACGGGTTGGCCGCCATCTCCGTGTTCATCGAAGCATTGGCCGGGAAAGTGGAACCTGGAATGACCACTTTGGGTACCGTCAATGTTTACCAGCGCGTTATCGGCGATCGATTGATCGTCGTCATGGGGGAAGTGCCGCAAGCCACGCTGAAAATACTTGGTGATGGCATTGAGGCGCGGAGGAAATAATGGATTGTCCTGCAATTGTCACGCGTATTGACGGTGATATTGCACTGGTTGAAGCTGCGTCGGCGGGTACCGCCTGCGGACGTTGCAACCAGGTGGAGACTTGCGCCAGCGGTCAGCTTACCCAGACGCTGCGAAGTCGTATGTATCGTCTGCCGAACCACATCGGTGCGGCCGTCGGTGACCATGTAGTCGTTAGCGTGGCCGAAGGCGCGGTGTTGCGCGCCGCATTGCTGGCCTATCTGCTGCCGTTGCTCCTGATGCTGACCGGCGCGGCTATCGGTACGGTCACAATGCATGACGATGTCGTTGCTCTAGCTGGTGCCGGTATCGGCCTGTTGGTCGGACTGGGGTTGTTACGCAGGAAGCAGCGGCATCTTTCAAAATCCTCCGGTGCAGGGGAACTTCTTCTGACGATGCGACTCGAACGCTGAGCCTGATAGGCATTACAGATATTTGACATATGTTTTGAGGAGATCATTGCATGATGAAGAAAATTCTTTTGTCGCTATGGATGGTGCTGGCTTCGCAGACGATTTTTGCCCAGTCCAGAGAGCTTCCGGATTTCACCGATCTGGTGGAAAAACAGGGTGCGGCCGTGGTCAATATTAGTACGACCCAGATTGTTCGCGGGAATCGGCTTGGCTCATTTAACTGGCAATTCCCTTTTGACGAAAACGATCCATCCTTTGAAATGTTTCGTCGTTTCATGCCGCGTCAACAGCCGAGTGTTCCTCAGGAGCATGAAAATAAATCGCTTGGCTCCGGCTTTATCATCAGTGCTGACGGCAATATCCTGACCAATGCGCATGTCGTCGATGGTGCTGATGAAGTACTCGTCAAGCTGACCGACAAGCGTGAATTCAAGGCCAAAGTACTGGGCACCGACAAGCGTACCGATATTGCCCTGATCAAGATTGAGGCAAGCGGCCTGCCGGTGGCCAGGCTCGGTGATCCGGAGAAGCTCAGGGTTGGCGAATGGGTTGTCGCCATTGGCTCACCGTTCGGTTTTGAGAACAGTGTGACGGCCGGAATCGTTAGCGCCAAGGGACGTGCCCTGCCGCAGGAAAGTTTCGTGCCGTTCATTCAGACTGATGCCGCGATCAATCCAGGCAATTCGGGTGGCCCCCTGTTCAATATGAAGGGGGAGGTCATCGGCGTCAATTCGCAGATCTATAGCCGCAGTGGCGGTTATATGGGACTGGCGTTCGCGATTCCCATCGATGTGGCGATGGAAGTGCAGAGCCAGTTGAAGAGCAGCGGCAAGGTCAGCCGCGGACGCATCGGTGTGGTGATCCGCGATGTGAGCAAGGAATTTGCCGATTCCTTCGGGTTGGACAAGCCGACTGGTGCGCTGGTCGAGACGGTGGAGAAGGGCATGCCGGCCGACAAGGCAGGCGTCGAGGCTGGCGACATCATCCTCAAGTTCGATGGCAAGCCGGTTGGGCAATCCAGCGATTTGCAGCGCATGGTCGGCAAGACCCGGCCAGGTGGCAAGGCGACGCTGCAAATCTGGCGCAAGGGCGCAACACGGGATATGGTCGTCAACATCGGCGAAGTGGTGGATGACAAGCCCACACTGCGTGCCGGCAGACAGGGCCTTTCCGTGGATAGGGAAGCCGGCAATCGTCTCGGCCTGGTGCTCTCCGAATTGACTGCCGAGCAGAAAAAGGAACTCAAGCTGAATAACGGCTTGCTTGTCGAAGATATCCGTGACAGCACGGTTCAGGCCGATTTGCGCCCCGGCGATGTGATTCTGACGTTGATCAGCAAGGGCGTACAGAGCGAGATCAAGTCGGTCGAACAGTTCAACAAGCTGCTCGCCAAAGTCGACAAGAGTACAACGATCACGTTGCAGGTGCGTCGCGGTGAGAACCAGACTTTCATCAGCATCAAGGGCAACGGTGATAGAAAATAAGCCGCATCTGACGCTGTACAGCCGCCGCTATTGTCATCTTTGCGACGACATGCTCGCCGCGCTTGACGCCCTGCGTAGTGAGGGCGGCAAGGGCGGTGAGTTTTCCGGTGGCTTCGATGTCAGCGTTGTTGATGTCGATACCGATCCGGAACTCATTGCACGTTACGACGAGCTTGTGCCGGTGCTGGTTGGTGACACGGAAAATACAATCCGTGAACTCTGTCATTATCGGCTTGATGTCACTGCCGTTCGTGCTTATCTAGGCGAATTCCGCTAGAATCCGCGCTTCGCAGGATCAAGACTAAAGATCTGGACTAGTCATCAACTGATCTTTATTTACACTTTCAGGTGCTGAAATGCACCTTTTTTATTGCCCGGCAGTAAAAGCACATGCAACACATCCGTAATTTTTCCATCATTGCCCACATCGATCACGGTAAATCGACGCTGGCTGACCGCATCATCCAGTTGTGTGGCGGCCTTTCCGACCGCGAGATGGAGGCGCAGGTGCTCGATTCGATGGATATCGAACGCGAGCGTGGCATCACCATCAAGGCACAGACTGCGGCCCTGAGCTACAAGGCACGCGATGGACAGCGCTATAACCTGAACCTGATCGATACTCCGGGACACGTCGATTTTTCCTATGAAGTCAGTCGCTCACTTTCGGCTTGCGAAGGCGCGCTGCTGGTTGTCGATGCCTCGCAGGGCGTCGAGGCGCAGACAGTCGCCAACTGTTATACAGCGATCGAACTCGGTGTCGAAGTCATCCCCGTACTCAACAAGATCGATTTGCCGGCCGCCAATCCGGACGGTGCGCGGCAGGAGATCGAAGATGTCATCGGCATTGATGCGACCGACGCCATCCTGGCCAGCGCCAAGACCGGCTTGGGGGTTGGGGATATCCTTGAAGCGGTGATTGTCCGCATCCCGCCGCCCAAGGGTGATCCAACTGCACCATTGAAGGCGCTGATCATCGATTCGTGGTTCGATAATTATGTTGGCGTTGTGATGCTGGTGCGTGTCATCGATGGAACTTTGCGACCCAAGGACAAGATCCGCCTGATGGCCGGCGGCACTGTGCATCTGTGCGAGCAGGTCGGTGTGTTCACGCCAAAATCGCAACCGCGTGAACTGTTGTCAGCTGGCGAAGTTGGCTTCATCATCTCCGGCATCAAAGAGATCAAGGCAGCCAAGGTCGGTGACACGGTGACTCGCGTCGATATCCCTGCCACAGAACCTTTGCCGGGTTTCAAGGAAATCAAGTCACAGGTGTTCGCCGGTATTTATCCGATCGAGCCGAACGAATACGAGGGGTTACGTGACTCGCTGGAGAAGCTCAAGCTTAACGATGCCTCGCTGCAATATGAACCGGAAGTCTCCCAAGCTCTCGGTTTTGGCTTCCGCTGCGGCTTTCTCGGCCTGTTGCACATGGAGATCATCCAGGAACGTCTGGAGCGCGAATTTGATCAGGATCTGATTACTACCGCACCAACGGTCGTGTATCAGATCCTGTTGCGCGACGGCACGGAGCTCTTTGTCGAGAATCCGTCCAAGCTGCCGGATGTTTCAAAAATCGAGGAGATCCGTGAGCCGATTATTACCACCACGATTTTTGTCCCCGAAGAATACCTCGGCGCGGTAATCACCTTGTGCGAGCAAAAACGTGGCGCCCAGGTCAATATGCAATACCGTGGCCGTCAGGTGCAGCTCACCTATGACATGCCGATGGCCGAAGTAGTGATGGATTTTTTTGACAAGCTCAAGTCCGTCTCGCGCGGCTATGCTTCGCTTGATTATGAATTCAAGGAATATCGATCTGCCGACGTGGTCAAGCTGGATGTTCTGATCAATAGCGACAAGGTCGATGCGCTGTCGATGATTGTCCATCGCGCCAATGCCCCCTTTCGTGGCCGTGCACTGGCTGCCAAGATGCGCGAACTGATCCCGCGTCAGATGTATGACGTCGCTATTCAAGCGGCGATTGGCTCGAATATCATTGCCCGGGAAAAT
>DAOLZE010000217.1:0-4480 GCA_035426125.1 Rhodocyclaceae bacterium | reverse complement strand
AGCCATGACCGTACTTAGATGACCAAAGCCGCCTATGTACTGGCCGCCACCGCCTTGTAGCATCATTTGTTTCATGATCAGGATTTGCTCGGACGTCGAGACCAGATCAATCGGCTCAGCGAGTGAGGCGTTGGCGTGGAAGGCGAGATAGCTGTACAGCGGCGAGGTCAGGGTTTGGCCACGTTCAATCAACCAGTCGTGCATGGTGACTTTAGACAGGCTCAGCCGTGTAGGCTCGTCCATGGCGATCATTTCGCCGAGGATCACCATCGAAGCTGCCTGATCTTCCGGGCTGGCTTCCCAGAGGCGGAAGAAGGGCTCTGGATTGTCCATTGCCTGACGCTGCGACAGCACTTTGTATTCTTTCCAGTCATGGCGACGATAGGCCAGGGTGATGACTTCGCGCGGATCTTCGGCGGCGAGTGCAGGCCGGTATTCGTCATACACGCCGAGCTCGTGAAAGATGGTTTCAAAAGCGTTGCCATGAATCGGTACCTGACCGTGCGGGAACAGGTCATAAGCGTAGCCGCCCTTGTCGACACTGAACATCTTGCCGCCAAGCTGGCCATTCTTTTCGATTAACAACGTTTTTACACCACGTTTCTGCAATAGGCTGGCAGTGGCGCAACCACCGGGGCCGCTGCCGATAACGATGACTTCAAAATCATTTTGTGACATTTGACTTCCTCCTTGGTTTGACATGCTTTATGGATATTCCGGCATCCACCGGCTGGGTAGATAAAGCGCCATCGGCAAACAGATTGCCCAACAGTCGTTCGATAAAATGGATCTGCCGCTCAACGCGCTCTTCACTGCGCACATCGATGCCGAATACTTCACGCATCAGTGGCGCAATGGCGAAATGGCCGAAGGAAAGATGCAGCATCAGTTCAACCATCTGCGGGAAATCCTGCGCTTGCCAGCGCGTTGCCCGCGTACCAAATCCTGTGGTGATCATCTGGGCGAAAGGCCGCAACCAGCGCTCAACCAGGCGTGGCAGATGCTCGCCATCGGCGATCGCTTCCAGGTACAGCAACTGGCAGACAGAGGGTCGCTGCTGGAGTCGAGTGATGATCTGCTGTGCGGCTTCATGGATGTTCTCCAGCGTGTTCGCTCCGCCGGCACTGCGACGAACAATCTCGACAATCGGCTGGATGCCGCGATCGAGCACCGCCTCGTAGAGCGCTTCCTTGTTCTTGTAATAATTGTAGAGCGTCGCCTCGTTGAGACCGGCAGCACTGGCAATCTCGCGCACCCGCGTACCACGCAACCCATGACGGGCAAACAGCAATTCCGCCGCATCGAGGATCTGCCCGTCGGTGAACGCCGCACGCTCGGCCAGCGCTGCTTCGCGGGTCGAGGAAATGGTGCGGCGAGGGGAGGAAGTGCGACGCTCGGACATTACAGAGAGAGACCATTACAGGAAAGCGAATGTTTATTTATTTAAACATATGTTTATTCTCGCCGTCAACTGACTCCGACTTCGACCAACTCTGACGCAGCAAGCTCAAGCGATGCGCAGAAAATCCAGTACCGGGTTTGATCGCTACTCAGAACGACAATCGCATGTCGAGCGAGGTCGTGGTATCCGCATAAGTCACATCTTCCTGATTGGAGTTTCTTCGCTCTTTCTGCAAAGAAACCACCATGGAAATATTACGCACGGGAAGCCACTCCAGACTTAACTGGCCAGTCCGGATGACATCCTGACGCAAAGGTACACCGTCGAAGATAAAGACCGGGGCGAAAAAATTGCGCCTTGACCGCTCCAGACGCAACCTGGCAGACAATTCGGGAGACAATTGCCAGGTTGGCGCCAGCGACACGGTATTTGTAATGTTGTAACTGGTAGCAACATCCCACCAATCGACAAAACTTCGCGAAGCAGAAAGCAGTATCTGTGTCTTGCTACCCGACGACCAGATGTAATTGAAGGTTCCCGCCGTACCACTGAAATTGCGCGCTGAAAAATTCTGGTGCGTCCGATTGAGTCTGGTTGCAACCGCCTGTACCTGAGACTTGCCCGTAAGTGGCAAGTCGAGCCGGATTTCGGAATCGTGCTGGGTGGCAGCAACGTCGAATTGTAAAAACTCATTCAGGGGAACATCCAGCCAGGAAACTCGCGAGGTCCGGTTAAGCAGTACAACCGAACTGCCATTCACGGAAAGGTACTTGATTCCGGCCTCGGCAAAATCGGTAGATTTGTTGTTTGTCGGCAAAATATAAGTATCCACAACCTTGTTGTGACCCGTTCTGCCAAGGATGCGCCAGGCGCCGAGCGCATTGTATTCGAGCGAAGCGTTCTGGTTTTCGATGGTGCGGATGTTGCGCGAATAGCCGCGATAATCAACAAAATTATTCAGCGATTGCGTACGATCAGCAAGGATTTTTCCCGTCAGATGCGGAGTCAACGACCAATCCCAACGCGCGTCGAAACCTTTTGCCTGATAGTTGAGAAAACTGAAGGTGTTGAAATGATAGCTGGCAAGATTGACGCCGATATGAACGTGTTGCAACGAAAAGGTTTTATCCAGTTTAAGATTAATGGTTCCAGCATGGATCGTATCCTCGCGTGCCGGATTTCCGGTAAGCGTAAGCATCGGCGCGACGCCCGTTGGCACCCGAAACAGGTTGTCATCCCTGACGATCGTTTCAGCAACGGTCGCATTGAAGACATCCGCCTCGTCCGCCCATAACGGCGTGCAAAGAAAAAAGCCAATCAACGTGAGAGCAAAAAATGTCAGACGCACCATGAGTTCCATTGGTTTCAAAAAAACAGGAAGAGGCTGAAAATATCGAGCCTCATCCTGGATGCTTGTATTGCCGATCCTGCTTGCAAGTGCTTATTCTATAGTTCTACAGGGAAGCACAGGACAATTCATTCCGTTCGGGTTTAGCCTGTGACAATCGCCCGCTGCCAAAAGAGCTTGAAATGCTATAAAATAGGATCCGATAAAATCCAGAAATATCAATGGCATATAAGCCATCGCTGTATCAAAATCGGCCGAACAGCCATCAACTGGCGCAGTTGAAACCTTTGTTGCTTTTGATACTTTTGATACTTTTGATACTTTTGACAAGCCGTCAATTTTCCCGATGACATTAGCAACCGACCCGACAGTACATAATGCTTCGCTGCTCAGGCGCGCGTTTCACATGTACGCGCCACGAGATCGGCTGATCGATTTTATCGAATCATTTGTCGATCCCGCCATGCTGATCGCCAGCCTTTTCTGTCTGACGCTTGTTTTTGAGGGAAAGGTCAGTCTGCCGTATTTTATCCTGGGATTTTTTGTATTCTCCCTGTCGTATCCGTCACCGGCCTATCTGCAATCACCCATCACCTATCTACTGCGCGGCGTCCTTTCAAACTGGGTAACCATCGGTGGTCTTCTGGCCATTTTCGGCTATGTCGCTCAATTGATCGACATCTTCAATCATCACGTACTGATCCATTGGCTATGGCTTGCACCTGCATCCTCGCTGGCTGCACATTTGCTGTTGCGACTCTCCGCGCCATGGCTGGTTTTACTGCAGGGAGGCGTTCGCAGGGTCATCATTGCCGGAATGAACGACCAAGGACTGACGCTGGCCATGCAGATTGCAAACAACCCCCTTTCAGGAATGCAGGTCGTTGGCTTTTTCGACGACCGTGAAGTTGAAAGACTTCTAAAGCTCAAGCATTCCGAAAAGTTCAAACTGCTCGGTAAGCTTTCCGAAATGCATAACTACGTCAAGACATCGAATGTCGAATCCATTTATCTGTCATTGCCAATGACCACCCAGCAGCGTTTCATGTCTTTACTCGACGAATTGCGCGACACCACGGTATCCATCTACTTTGTTCCGGACATGTTTGTCACCAGTCTGATTCAGGGACATGTCGGTGCGGTTGGTGAAATGCCTGTCGTTGCCGTCTGCGAATCGCCGTTCACAGGCATCAACGGAATCATCAAACGCCTGAGCGACATTGTCCTGTCAATCCTGATCCTGGCCCTGATTTCACCATTGCTGCTGATTATCGCCATTGCAATCAAGCTAAGCTCGTCCGGCCCGGTAATCTTCAAGCAACGGCGCTACGGACTTGATGGCGATGAAATCATTATTTATAAATTTCGTTCGATGACAGTTGCTGAAGACGGCGATGTCATCCGACAGGCGCAAAAGGACGACCAGAGGATAACGCCGCTTGGCGCATTATTGCGCAGGAACTCGCTTGACGAACTGCCCCAGTTTTTCAATGTTCTGCAAGGCAGCATGAGTGTCGTCGGTCCGCGCCCCCATGCAGTGGCCCACAATGAAATCTATCGCAAGCTGATCAAGGGCTACATGTCGCGCCACAAGGTGAAGCCAGGGATTACCGGCTGGGCGCAAGTGAATGGCCTGCGCGGTGAAACAAAAACCCTCGACAAGATGAAAACCCGTATCGATTTCGATCTCGATTACCGCTTCGATCCGGGCGCTGCCGACGACGGCGTCA
>DAOLZE010000216.1:0-4483 GCA_035426125.1 Rhodocyclaceae bacterium | reverse complement strand
TCGATCCGCCGAGCCTGTGTCGCGTCAATCTTGCAAGATTCGACAAACGCATCCACCGGATATTCGGCCGCGAAGTCGCACGGATCACCCGCGTCGATGACGCATGGCAAGCCTTCGATGCGGATGGAAAGGTCATCGCCAGCGCACCGCTGCTGATCCTCGCCAACGCAGGCGACGCACGCCGCCTGTTGAGCAGCGATGCCGGCATCGGCCTGCCGTTGCGCGATGCACGCGGCCAGGTCAGCCATCTGCCGGCAGAAGTGCTGACCGCGCCCGACATCGTGATCTGCCGCCTCGGTTATGTCACACCGCTCATCGATGGACTGCGTCATGCCGGCGCCAGCTTCATCGCCGACGATACAGACGATGAACTGCGTCTCGCCGAACACAGCGAAAACCTGCAACGCCTGGAATTCTCCATGCCCGGTGCCACCGCGAACATCAAAGCGGATTCGCTTGCCGGGCGCGTTGGTTTTCGCTCAATGACCCCCGATCGACTGCCTCTGGTTGGCCCGCTGCCCGTTAATCAGCCAGCCACCCATCTCGAAGAAATTCCCCGTCAGCCCGGCCTTTGGGGCATGCTTGGCTTCGGTGCACGGGGTCTGGTCTGGGCATCGCTGGCTGCCGAATTACTTGCCGCACAGATCGAGGGTGAGCCGTTGCCACTCGAAGCCGACCTTGTCGCCGCAGTCGATCCAGCGCGGTTTCTGCTGCGCCGGACACGCCGGAGCAAATCTGGCACAGCAACACCGCACGATCGAGATCCAGACAAAGCGCAATAGTACAATCGCGTTTTTGGCACACACCCGAGGGAACAACCATGCGCATCCGTACCGATCTTTCGACTGCGCACTGCGTCGTCGAACAGGAAGGCAAGACCCTGATCGTCACCCTGTCGCGTCCCGAAGCGAAGAATGCCCTGAGCGGCCCGATGCTGCTCGGCATGTACCGCGCCTGGCGCGAACTCGACAAGAATGACGAACTGATCTGCGCTATTCTCACCGGACAGGGTGACACCTTCTGTTCCGGCAAGGATCTGAAAAAAGGCATCAACGAAAGCGGTCCCGAGGATGAAGAATTTCTCCGCGTCATGGCCGATGTGCCAAACATCCACTGGCAGGCGCTGCTGCGCGAAAACCAGCCGATGAAGCCGGTGATTCTCGCCATCGAAGGCTATGCGCTGGCCGGCGGTACCGAAATTCTGCAAGGCACCGACATTCGTGTTGCCGCCGAGGATGCGGTACTCGGCATCACCGAAGTGCAGCGCGGCCTGTACCCAGTCGGCGGCTCCAGCGTGCGCCTGAGACGGCAGATTCCCTATTGCCTGGCTGCGGAAATGCTGCTGCTCGGCGAAACGATCACGGCCGCGCAAGCCAAACAGTTTGGCCTGATCAATCACGTCGTGCCGAAGGGCCAGGCGCTGACCAAGGCCAGGGAAATCGCCAACAGGATCGGCGAAAATGCGCCGCTATCCGTGAAGGCACTGACCAGAATTCTGCGCGAAGTACCGGCCTACATCCCTGAACAGGAAGCCCTCGACAAGGAACTGGAAATCGGCTGGCCGATTCTCATGACCAAGGACGCCAAGGAAGGCATGCGTGCCTTCAAGGAAAAGCGTAAAGCAATATTTACCGGCGAATAGTCGCTCTGCACAGCCGCAGCCAAAAGCCATTTGGGGCATAATCCGCAAACCATGACGATGGCTTCCCCAATCCTGCTGAGTATCATCTGCCCCTGCCACAACGAAGAGTCGGCCATCTCTTTGTTTTTCGAGGCGCTGGAACCGGTGCTCGAAGGGATCACGCCGAATTATGAAATCATCTGCATCGATGACGGCAGCACCGATGCAACGCTGATACAGCTCCTCGCCGCTGCCCGGCGCAACCCGCGTATCAGCGTCATCGAGCTATCGCGGAATTTTGGCAAGGAAGCTGCGCTAACCTGCGGTCTCGACCATGCCCGTGGCGACGCCGTTATTCCGATCGACGCTGATCTACAGGATCCGCCGGAGATCATTGTGGATCTCGTCGCGAAATGGCGTGAAGGCTTCGAGGTTGTCCTTGCCCAGCGCATCGACCGCAGAGCTGACAGCTTGGCAAAGAGAACCAGCGCAAACTGGTTCTACAAACTCCACAACCGCATCTCCGATTCGCCGATTCCGGAAAATGTCGGCGATTTTCGCCTGATGGATCGCTGCGTCGTTGAAGCAATCCGCAAGCTTCCCGAGCAGCGGCGTTTCATGAAAGGCCTGTTCGCCTGGGTCGGCTTCCGTACGGCGACCGTCTCCTACAGCCGCCCGGAACGCGTCGCCAGCGCAACAAAATTCAGCACCTGGCGCCTGTGGAATCTGGCACTGGAAGGCATCACCTCTTTCAGCACAATGCCACTGCGCATCTGGATGTATATCGGACTGGCTGTTGCGGGCAGCGCCTTTTTCTATGCAACATTTCTGATTCTGCGCACGATTTTGTTTGGCATTGACGTCCATGGCTACGCCTCGCTGCTGGTCTCCGTGCTGTTCCTCGGCGGCTTGCAGCTCATGGGGCTGGGAATTATCGGCGAATATATCGGAAGAATATATCAAGAGTCCAAGGGCCGCCCGGTGTATATCGTGCGTCGAGAGCATTCACAGTCACGCGACAACGAAGCCGCGCGATAGCTAACGATGCAGTAGAATTACGCCGTCGCCCGGATGGTGAAATTGGTAGACACAAGGGACTTGAAAATTGAGCACACCGGCGGGAAACCCCGGTCGTGAATCCCGTCAAATTCGGTGAACGCCCTGTGCCTTGCACGAGCCAACGCCGAGCCAAGCCTCCAGTAACCTGGAGGAAGGTGTAGAGAGCAGACGGCGGGCGCCTAAGGTTTTATTCAAGCTAAGGCGAAGGCGTGCTCCAGACCACGAACGTAAAGGCGGCGAAAGCCGAAGTGGTAAGAAAATCCCTCGCTGCGAAAGCGGCGTGCCGGTTCGATTCCGGCTCCGGGCACCATTTGGTCTGTTTCAGCGCGCTCTCGACAATCACCAGCGACATTGTCTCTTCAAGTGATCATGCCTCGGCTCCGGCATGCGCTTCACACTCACACCGGGCCGGATAACAAGCACAATCGCACGACAAGCTTATAATTGTCCGCAAAGCAAATTGGGTGCTGCAAACTCCGGCTAGCCAAAAAGTTAATTTTGTTTTTCAACTTTTTCAAAAATTCAAGTGACTGCTGATTATGGATGATCTCGATTTCTCCGTAGAAATATCAAAGCCGGTGGAAATTGCTGCGGCTGACAGCACCCAGCCCACGGCGCAAAGTGCTCTTTACAGCCCCGCACTCGCGCTCGAATTCTTTCGTTCCGCAGGAACCGTTGAGCAGAGACAAAAACACCAACCGTTTTTCATTGAAAATGAAAAATCCGACGGCCTGTTTTCGAAGGGTGCCAGAATGTATCTGTTGCTTGATGGTGAAGTCGGCCTGATGCTCAACGATAAATTCTTCGGCATCGTGAAACCGGGGGAAATATTCGGAGAACTGGCGGTAATCGCCGGACTACCGAGAAGCGCCTCCGCAATGGCGATGACCGATTGCCACGTAATCTCTCTCGACAAAAAACAGTTTCAGGCGGCGTTGCAAAAAACACCGGGCTTTGCGCTCATGCTGATGAGCATCATGGTGCAACGCCTGCGTAAAAGCATCGCGATCCTTTCCGGCAAGGGGCATTCCTCCTCTGGCGCTTCGGGGGATAAGAGCAGCGCATTTGACCGGAAAATGCTGGACAAATTGTCCGATGAATTGAAAGGACAGGTGCCGACATCGTTCGACGCAGGCAAGGTCATCGTGAGCGCGGGCGCAGCCGCCGCATTGATGTACATTGTTCTCGAAGGAAATGTTGCCATATCGATCGGCAACCAGGTTGTCGAGCAACTCGGGCCCGGTGGGATTTTCGGGGAAATGGCGCTGCTCGATAACGCTCCGCGGACTGCGACAGCAACTGCCATGACGGACTGTGCGCTGCTCTCCATCGGACGCAACGATTTTCTCGAACTTGTGGAAGCCAAGCCTGATTTCAGCGCCGCATTGTTGAATTCAATTGCCGTCCGCATGCAGCACCTGACGGTATTGGTTTCAACAGCTTAGCCATATCTGTCTGGACTTGGGGCGCAAGGCCCGATGCATTTTCTGGGAATGCATCCTTTGTTCAACCTTTGCTGACAATACCTACAAGTAATCGTGGCGTCTTGCTAGACGCACAACGACGGTGGCGAACACGCTTTGTAGCAACAAAAACGGCAGAAACACCAGCACGCGTTGGTGGCCTGGGATATTGATCATCCAGATCGCCCCAACCCCCTGGACAATACCTATTGCCGAATACACCAGAGTGACTGTCAGGTGCGAACAACCCAAGCGATTGAGTAACTGGTAAAGGTGTGTTCTGTGCGCTTGAAAAACCTTGTCACCCCGCAGGATGCGTCGTGTGAACGTGAACACGGTG
>DAOLZE010000215.1:0-4626 GCA_035426125.1 Rhodocyclaceae bacterium | reverse complement strand
AATCTTGCTGCGCAGGTGCACCACGTTCCACGCCTGCTTAAGCGGGAATCCGTCGACATTCAAAATGGCCAAACCATCCCGCTCAAGATCATTGCCCAGCGCATGGCGTGAAAGTACCGACAAGCCCATGCCACTGGCGACCAGATCGCGAATTGCCTCGTTACTCGCTAGCGCCAGGCGAACTTTCAGCGGGGTTTTGCTTTCACGCATATGCTCATCAATCACATGGCGTGACCCGGACCCCAGTTCGCGCAAAAGAAATGGCTCGCTGGCCAATTCCTGTAGGGAAACCTGCTTGCCAACAGCCCAATGCGTCGCCGGGGCGACGACGACATACTCGTTATCAAGAAAGGGCCGGCCGATGATATCCAGGTCATCGGGTGGGTAGGACATCACATAGAGATCGTCCTGATTGTTGCGCAGGCGCTCGACAATTTTTTCGCGGTTGGCAATCTCCAGTTCGATATCGATCTCGGGGTATCGCTTGCAGAAGGCGCCCAGCATGCGTGGCAGAAAATATTTGGCAGTAGTGACCAGAGCGACGCGCAATTTGCCGCGTTTCATGCCCTTCAATTCATCGATTGCCGACTCAAATCGATTCCAGATGTCATCCAGGCTGCGCATTGTTTTAAGCAATTCCTCGCCGGCCGAAGTCAGCGCTATATCGCGCCCTGTTTGCTCAAAAAGGGGCAGGCCGATAGTGTCAGAAATTTGACGAACCTGAATTGAAACAGCAGGTTGTGTCAGGTGCAACGCATCTGCCGCCTTCGTAAAGCTGTTTAGCCGCGAAACCGTAGCAAAGGTTTCCAGTTGGCGAAAAGTGATGCGACGACGTGGCATATAAGTCCAGACAAATTTAAATTGGCAAATTATTTAGTTGGATTTTATATATTTCGTCAACGATAGGGGTGTTATATCTCGAAGGAAGATGGGCTGACCAACGCCCATCGACTTCCCATAGCGTGCTGCAAATGGCCCGGCCGGCGCTTACATGACCACTCCTGCTCCATGAGAGATTTATTGAACAGATCATAAGTTTTATTAAATGGTTTTTGATAATTTGTTTAATTGGATTAAATGCGCCGGCGCATTCATAGTGCTTCCGTCCTTGCAACAAAGGGACGAAATCGAAACACCAATTCAAACCTGAGGAGATTCATCATGCGTCATTACCCTTCCGACAGCCCCGAAGCGATGGGCCGCCTTGTTGCGCTGACCCTGATGGCTGACGGTGCTATCGATGCCAGCGAATTAAAACTGCTCGATAACAAGGCAACCATTTGCCGCCTGGGATTGAACGAAGAACATTTTGACAAGCTGATCCATGAGTTGTGCGATGACATGCTGAGCAGTGCCTACCGAAACCCGGCCGGACAGCTGGAGCTTGACGCGCCAAGTATTGACCATCTGCTGGCTGAAGTTAAACACCCTGTTCTGCAAAAACAGGTGTTGCGCATGATGCTCGATATCGTCAATGCTGACCGTAAACTTTCCGGTGGCGAGGCGGTTTTAGTAGCCGAGGCGATGAAATTCTGGGCGATTGACCTCTATGAGGTTTCGGATTCCTTTACGCCCAGGGCTCACTTGCGGGCATAGCGCCATAACCAACACGCCTATGCTTGATGGTTGAGAATCTCCGGGTTTCTTGAGACTGGAGAAAAGGCAAGGGGGAGTAGCTCTCCGCCGCGGCGTCGTCAGCACGGAATAATGCTTTTATTCCCGGCGTCACGGGTGATTCTGGTAACAGAGTCGCGAGCAAGACCTTTGCAGCGCCCCACAAATGCAGAACCTTCTGATATGTGAAATTGTCTGGCGCTGGATAGCGGTCTAACTCATAAACGGAGCCCACAATGACTACAGCAGATGCATGCCTTGATGCCGGAGACTGGCGATCTCACCTGGCAGCCAAACTCGATTTGCCGGTGATTCAGCATGTACTGATCGGACTGATTCTGATCAATGCGATCATTCTCGGCATGGAAACCAGCTCGTCCCTGATGACGGCATGGGGGCCGTGGCTGATGATGGCGGACAAGGCCATTCTCGCCATCTTCGTCATCGAAATCGCACTGCGCCTGATGGCGCATCGGTTGGCCTATTTCCGCGATCCATGGAACGTATTTGATTTTTCCGTAGTGGCCATCGCCTTGCTGCCAGCCTCCGGGCCTTTGGCCGTGTTGCGGGCACTGCGTGTACTTCGGGTGCTACGCCTGATTACCCTGGTACCAAGTATGAAGCGGGTGGTTGGTGGCTTGCTTTCTGCATTGCCCGGCCTTGGTTCAGTGGCGGCAATCATTGGCCTGATTTTCTATGTCTCGGCCGTCATCGCCACCAAGTTGTTCGGTGCAGCTTTCCCGCTGTGGTTCGGCACACTGGGCGACAGCGCCTTTACCTTGTTTCAGGTCATGACGCTTGAAAGCTGGGCGATGGGTATCGTGCGCCCGGTGATGGAGGTTTTCCCGCAAGCATGGGTATTTTTCCTGATTTTCATTCTGGCCTCCACTTTCACCTTGCTTAACCTTTTCATCGCGGTCATCGTCAATGCAATTCAGCAGGAACAACAGGGCGATGGGGGGCGATCAATCGAAAGCGAACTGGCGAGATTGCATACCGAGATTACCCGCCTGCGCGAGGATCTCGCACGCGGTGATGCTCGCATCCCGGAAACCGGAAAAACTTGACGGCCCGACGGATACTCGCTGCTGTGGCTTGGCTTGTCGGGTCGGCCGCAATCCTGATCGCTGCGGCCACTCTGCTCTGCCCGGGTGGTCGGTGCCGACTGCCGCAGATCGATACGGCAGGGCTGGCATTGGTGAATGGCTGGCGGACAAATGGACTCGATACATTTTTCAGCGCCATCACTTGGTTCGGATCGCTTTGGGTGCTATTGCCCCTGGCTGTTTTGATCGCCTGGACTCAATCATGGCGCTCAAGTTTGCGAGCCAGCGCTTTTGTACCCTTGAGCCTGCTCCTGGCAACGGCGCTAGCTAACATCACCAAGATCATCGTCGAGCGTTCCCGCCCCGATATTTTTTCGGCCCCCATCCCGCTTCCCGAGGACTGGAGTTTTCCGAGCGCGCACGCAATGCAAGTGACAGCATTCTTTTTGGCCGTATTGCTTTTGTCCAAAGACAAATATTTTATTTCCGCCGCCACAGGTGCCACGCTCATCATCCTGCTGGTTGGTAGCTCACGCCTCTACTTGCAGGTCCATTTTCCGACGGACGTCATTTTCGGCATCATTGCGGCCATTGGTTGCGTCATGGCTGCACGGCAACTGACGGTTGTGCAAAGGAAGATTTCATGAGGCACAAGTTTCTTGGCATCGGCGAGCCGGGCTATCACCCGCTGCGCAAGCTGCGGACTGTTTTTTCGGGCCTGCGCTATGCCGTCATTTACGACTGGTCAGTTACCTACAAGTTAGTCCTGTCTGCGCTCATACTGCTCGCTGCCTTTTCGGTGCGTGCCTGGGTGGATTTTCTGGTCATCCTTCTTGCCACTGCCTTCGTCGTTTTTGCCGAAATGATTAATAGTGCGATCGAGGCACTATGCGATTTCGTCGAGGATCGCCACAACGAAAAAATCAAGGTGATCAAGGATATGGCTGCGGCAGCAGTGGGTATTTCAATGTTCGCCTGGCTGGTGGTCATCGTGGTTGAAGTTGGGCAACTGCTGCAACGTTAAAACTCATGTGATTACGTGCTTGGTATGCCGCTACGTTCCCGCAGCGCCACTGCCTGAGGTGCTGGTTGATGTCGAACGCGGTCACCGGACGCCGTCCTTTTGGCGGCGCTGTCGAACACGCAACCAGTGTCAGGGCGGATACCGGGGCGAGGATGGCTGGGCGGATGGAACACTTGAGCAAACTTCCGGAAGGCATTTCAGGAAAAAACCGGAACGGCGCAGCGCTTTTGTTGTCCTAGACAAACAAGAGGCGCAATGAAGATGATAAGTGGAATTTCCATAACGCCAAGCAATCAACATTTTCGTTCGGTACGAAAGCCATCCAATCAGGAGCCCACATGAACAAAATTGCACTGGTTACCGGTGCCGCTGGCGGCGTCGGACGTGCCGTGGTGGCCCGGCTTGCCGCGCAGGGTTGGCAACTGATCGTTACCAGCCGCCAGGCTAAACACCTGACGGCTGCTTTCGGCGACCAGCATCTGCAAGTGGCGGCAGATTGTTCGACGGTGGCCGGTGCCCAACAGATTCTGCAGGTGGCCAAGGAGCACGAGATGCAGCCCACAGCGCTGGCCCATTGTGTCGGCAATATTCGCCTCGGCGCCATGCATCGCATGAGCGAGGCGGATTTCAACGATTGCCTGAGCGCCAATCTGATCAGCGCCTTCCACACGCTATCGGCCTTTGTCGGTGGCCTGCGCGAGGTACGCAGCCCCGGCGCTGCCGTGCTGGTTTCATCCGCCGCAGCGCGCATCGGCACGCCCAACCACGAAGCCGTCGCCGCCGCCAAGGCCGGGCTGGAGGGCCTGGTTCGTGGCGCCGCCGCAAGCTATGCCGCAAACGGCATTCGCATCAACGCCGTGGCGCCCGGCATCATGGATACGCCTGCTTCGGCCGGCGTCATCGCCAGCCCGGCAGCCCGCGAAGGCGCCGCCCGGCAGTACC
>DAOLZE010000214.1:0-4635 GCA_035426125.1 Rhodocyclaceae bacterium | reverse complement strand
ATGAGCGATTTTCCTTCAAGATCGAGTGCGCATTCAAAGGCGCCACGAATATTTTTCTGGCGCTCCTTCCAGGGCAGGCTGGCCTGCGACGCATTGTTCAGCGTGTGGCTGTAGCCGGAAATGACCAGTGGCAGGTGGAGCTTTCGCGCCAGCGGGCGAGCAATTTCCAGTGCCTGATTGAAGCCGCGTTCCTGCATGCGCCTTGGCGCCAGAGGTACTGCCAGGATCATGTCTGCCGGTGCCATTCGTGATGCCGTTGCCAGCATGGCATCGCCGAGAAAGGCGGCCACGGCGAGACGATGATTGTATTTGAGGGACTGTACCAGCCGGTCCACGGGGAAGGCATAGCGGAAGCAGGCCTGCGTGGCGTCGAAATAGGGGGCTTTCTTCAGGCAGTTGCCACACACCGCATCCCTCGGCGTGGGCAGGGCGCAGATGGTGCAGAGCGATGCCGGCAGGCGTGGCAGGTCGGTGGTGCAGTTGTTGCACAGAAGACTCTGGCCAGCTGCCGCACCGCAGAGAAAACAATCCTGAGGCAACAGCGCAGCGCCAAGTGCTTGCCCGACGGCGGGTATCGACCGGGAAAGTTTTGTCAGGAATTGTGCTGAAATTGACAAGCGGGGCTCCTTCCAACATCATTGCGCCTTTCATTTTCGCAGACAATCACTGCTCATGTCCGCTTCAATAGCCAAAATAGATACGAATATCCCGCTCGCAGCGATTTCGCCGCGTGTCGCGCCTGTCTGGAGCATTGCCGGGATCGAGGCGCTTTTTGCGCTGCCTTTCAACGATCTGCTGTTTCGTGCGCAACAGGTTCATCGCGTGCATTTCGATGCAAGCGCCGTACAACGTTCAACGTTGCTGTCGGTCAAGACTGGCGGTTGCTCGGAAGACTGTGGTTACTGTTCGCAGTCGGCGCATCATCATGCCGATCTGGAGCGTGAAGCGCTGCTGTCGCTCGACAAGGTGGTCGATGCTGCCCAAACCGCAAAGGACAAGGGGGCGACGCGCTTTTGCATGGGCGCAGCCTGGCGCGGCCCGAAACAAAGGGATCTGGAAAAGCTCAGCGAGATGATCAGTGCCGTCAAGGAGCTTGGCTTGGAGACTTGTGTCACGCTGGGCATGCTGCAGGATGGGCAGGCCGAGCAGCTCAAGTCTGCCGGTCTCGATTACTACAATCACAACCTCGATACGGCACCCGAATATTATGACAAGGTGATTACAACGCACAGCCAGGCGGACCGCTTTGCGACGCTGGATAAAGTGCGCAAGGTCGGCATCAATGTCTGTTCCGGCGGTATTGTCGGCATGGGTGAGAGCCGCGCCGCGCGCGCTTCACTACTCGTCGAACTGGCGAACATGAATCCGCCACCCGAGTCGGTACCGATCAACAATCTCGTACCAATCCCCGGTACGCCGTTGGCAGATGTGCCGCCGCTCGATCCCTTCGAGTTTGTCAGAACCATCGCCTGCGCCAGAATCACCATGCCGACCAGCCTGGTGAGGCTTTCTGCCGGCCGCCAGGATATGTCGGACGAGTTGCAGGCGCTGTGTTTCCTGGCTGGCGCCAATTCGATTTTCTATGGCGACAAGCTGCTTACCGCCGGAAATGCCGAAATGGAGCGCGACACCGCCTTGTTCCAGCGCCTCGATCTCAAGGCAATGTAGTTCGATGAAAGAGGATTTCGCCCGGGCCGCCGCCACTTATGATGATGCGGCGGTGCTGGCGAGAGAGACCGGGGCGCAGATGGCCGGGCGCCTTGATCTGGTAAAAATCGATCCCGTTCGTGTCGCCGATATCGGCTGCGCCAGCGGCGACGGCATCCGTGAATTGCAGCACCGCTATCCTGCTGCCTTGCCCGTAGCGGTGGATTTTTCCGTAGAAATGCTCGGCCTTGTGCGTGCACGAACGCCCGCGCTGCAGCGCCTGGTACGCCGTGCGCCGCGCCTGATCAATGCCGATGTGCGCGCACTGCCGCTTACCGCGAACAGCCTTGACCTGATCTGGTCGAATCTGATGTTGCACTGGCTCGACGATCCCTTGCCGGCATTGCGCGAATTGCAGCGCACACTGAACGTCGGCGGCTTGCTGATGTTCGCCATGCTCGGCCCGGATACCCTGAAGGAACTGCGTGCAGCCTGTCAGGAATGCGGTGTGAAGCCTCCGCTGCGACAGTTCCATGACATGCACGATATCGGCGACATGCTGCTGGCCGCCGGGTTTGCCGATCCGGTGATGGATATGGAGATGATCTCATTGACATACTCCGGACCGCGCGGCCTGCTTCGCGATCAGCGCCATCTGGGGGTGCGCGATGCTTTGTTGGGAGCACTGCCGTGGCGTGACTGGCGGCGCGTGTTTCGCGCATATGCCGGGAAATGCATCGATGGCCGCTGGCCGGCGAGTTTTGAAATTGTCTATGGCCATGCCTGGAAGCCGGCGCCGCGTCATGACGGTGATGGGCGGAGCATCGTTCACTTCGTAAAAAAATAAAGTGCTCTCTCAAGTTGCGCAATTCGGCGGCTGCGGCACGCCGGATCGAGTCAGCTGGCGTCGTCGTTCCTGTTCGCGCCATAGTGCGCGGATGCCGAGCAATATTCCAAGGATGGCGGCATATATCAGCGGCTGTCTGATATCGAGCTTGACCATCCACCAGTAATGCACCACGGCAAAAATCGCAATAACATATATCGAGCGGTGCAGCTGTTGCCAGCGGCGCCCACCGAGGCGGCGGATCATGGCATTGCTGGAGGTAGCTGCGAGCGGAGTCAGCAGCACGAAGGCTGACATGCCGATGGTGATGAAGGGACGCTTGAGAATATCCTTGGCAATTGCCGACCAATCGAAAAACTGATCCAGCCAGAGGTAGGTCGTCAGATGCAGCACGGCGTAAAAGAACGCATATAAGCCGAGCATGCGGCGTAGCCGCAGCAGCCAGTGCCAGCCTGTGAGTTTGCGCAGCGGCGAAATCGTCAGGGTGATCAGCAGAAAATTCAATGTCCAGTCGCCCAGCGAGCGGGTTACGAATTCGATCGGATTGGCGCCGAGTTCATTCTGCCATGCACCCCATATCAGACGCAGCAGGGGTACGAGACAAACCATGAAGAGGAAGACCTTGATGCCGTTCAGATGTTTTGCCGGGTTGAAGTTGACGGGTTGCATCAGAAGTTTTTCCGCAGATCCATGCCGGCATACAATTGGGCGACCTGCTCGGCATAGCCGTTGAAGGGCAACGTCTTGCGCTTGAGGAATTCGCCGATGCGCCGCTCCGTTGCCTGACTCCAGCGTGGGTGATCAACTTCCGGATTGACGTTGGAATAGAAGCCATATTCACCCGGGCCGGCTTTCATCCAGGCGGTCACCGGCTCGCGGTCCACCAGACGGATTCTGACAATCGATTTTGCACCCTTGAAACCGTATTTCCAAGGCACGACCAGACGCAGCGGCGCACCATTTTGTTTCGGTAATGTCTCTCCATACAGCCCTGCGGCAAGGATGGTCAGTGGATGCATCGCCTCATCGAGGCGTAGCCCTTCGCGATAGGGCCAGTCGAGCAGGTGGCTGCGCACACCCGGCATGCTGACCGGATCGGCGGCGGAAGTAAATTCAATATATTTTGCGCTACCCAACGGTTCCACCCGCTTCAGCAGGGTTGCCAATGGCAAGCCGAGCCACGGAATGACCATGCTCCAGCCCTCGACACAGCGCATGCGATAGATGCGCTCTTCGAGCGGTGCCAGTTTGAGCAGATCGTCAAGGGCAAAGGTTTTCGGCTGCTTGACGAGGCCTTCGACGGTCACGGTCCATGGCCGGGTCTTCAGTGCCTGGGCGTTGCCTGCCGGATCGCTCTTGTCCGTGCCGAATTCATAAAAATTGTTGTAGCTGGTGATGTCCTTGTATGGCGTTTGTGTTTCATGAGTACTCAGCGGACTCTTCAGCGTGCCGCTGAGTTTTTCTGCGGCATAAACTGTGGTGGGGTTGAACACTCCAGGCAAACCAGCAACAAGCGCACTGGCAGCGGCACCCTTGAGAAATTCGCGGCGCCGCAGCCAGGTTTCCCGAGGAGTAATTTCCGATGCAACAATATCGTAAGGGCTTTTGGTCAACATGAACGTCTCCTCCTTTTGAGGATGCAGCCAAACAGGTAATTTACCGAAAGTTGATGCGGCTCGAATCAATCCGTATTTTCAGTAGATGCGGAAAAAGCGAATTGGTTCGCTCCCGCCCGGGGCGTGCCCATGGTTCACCCGAGAAATGCAGGCATGAAAAAAGGGTAGCATCGCTACCCTTTTTCGTGAAGCCTGACTTGATTCTAACGCAGGCCGGCGACGTAGTCGGAAACAGCCCGGATTTCTCCGTCGGTCATCTTGATCGCCACCATGCGCATCATCTTGTTCGGATCGTTTGTCCGCGAGGTTTCGCTCGGGGCGGCCGATTCTGCACCTTCGCGGAAGTGCCTTAATTGTGTTTCGATGTATTCGGCGAACTGGCCGCCAATGCGCGGGTACTGCGCGGGAATTCCGGCACCGCTTGGGCCATGGCAACCGGCGCATGCGGGCAGTCCCTTGCTTTCGTTGCCGGCACGATAAAGTTTCTGGCCGAGTTCGACGGTATCACGATTTTTGGCCACTTCG
>DAOLZE010000213.1:0-4644 GCA_035426125.1 Rhodocyclaceae bacterium | reverse complement strand
GGGCACCACCTCGGCGGCACCGGCACCGACAAAGCGCGCCACATCGGCATCCTCGGCGGCACGCACGACGACCGGCAAACCGGGGCGCAGTTCGTGCGCATGATGCAGCACGCGCAAAGCCAGTTGCGCATCGTTGGAGGTGACCACCACCACGTCGGCGCGCATGATACCCGCGGCAATCAGGGTTTCGCGCCGTGCGGCATCGCCATACACCACCGGATCACCGGCTGCAGCGGCTTCGTGGACACGTTCTGGATCAAGATCGAGGGCAACGAAGGGGACGTGCTCTTTCTCGAGAAATCGCGCCAGGTGTTGGCCGGTGCGCCCATAGCCACAGAGGATGGCGTGCTTGTCGCTGGAAAGAGTACGCGCGGCAATCTGTGTCAGGGTCATCGAGCGCAGCAGCCATTCGGAAGCAACCAGACGCAGGACAATTTTGTCACTGAAATGAATCAGTAGCGGCGCCAAGAGCAGCGACAGCACCAGCGCAGCCAGCACCGTCTGGCTAACCAGTGCGCTGAGCAGATGCTCTTGCATCGACAAGGCGAGCAGAACAAAACCGAACTCGCCGCCCGCACACAACCACAGGCCTGTGCGCAAGGCCGCGCCACTACTGGTACCAAACAGACGCGCCACGCCAAAGACAATCGCCAACTTGAGCGTCAGCAAACCGAGTAATACGCCAGCAACAATCAGGAAATGGCTGGCGATCAGTGCTGGATCAAGATACATACCGATAGTGACGAAGAACAGTCCGAGCAGCACATCGCGGAAAGGCTTGATGTCCTCCTCGACCCTGAAGCGGTATTCCGTCTCGGAAATCAGCATGCCGGCGAGGAAAGCGCCGAGCGCCAGCGACAGTCCAGCCAGTTCAGTCAGATAGGCGAGGCCAAGCGTGATCAACAGAATATTGAGCATGAACAGCTCAGTCGACTTGCGCCGCGCAACCACATTGAACCACATGCTCATCAGGCGCTGACCGAAAAACAGCACAATCGCCAGCACCACGCCGGCCTTGGCGGCGGCAAGCAGCAAAGTCGCCGGCAGCGTATCGCCGCTACCGGTCAGTTCAGGCAGGAGAATCAGCAGGGGCACCACGGCGATGTCCTGGAACAGCAACACGCCCATGATGGTGCGTGCATGCTCTGAATCCAGCTCCATCCGATCAACCAGCAGTTTGCTTGCCACCGCCGTCGACGACATTGCCAACGCCCCGCCCAGAGCCAGACCACTCTGCCAGGAAAGATCAGCGAGCATGGCCAATATCATGATCGCGACAGTCGTCAGCAGCACCTGGGCGAGCCCCAGACCGAAGACCAGACGCTTCATGCTGAACAGACGCGGCAGCGAAAATTCGAGGCCGATGGTGAACATCAGAAACACCACACCAAATTCCGCCAGATGCCGTGTTCCTTCCTCGTCGGGCATCAGTTTCAGGGAATGCGGACCGATCACCGCACCGACCAGCAAATAGCCAAGCAGCGGCGGCAGATGCAGCGAACGGAACAACACGACCACCAATACGGCGGAAGCCAGCAGCAGCAGCACAAGTTGCAGGGTCGTCGTCATACCGGTCAGGGGAAGGATGCGTTACAGTTTGCTATAATTGTTTTTATCATAACCGCATCCTTCCTATGAGCCAAACTGGCGCATCCGGCAAGCCACCCCGTCCGATCGAAATGGCGCGGCGCGTCCTGCAAATCGAGGCACAAGCCATCAGCGCACTGGGCGAACGCCTCGGCGACGGTTTTTTGTGTGCCGTCGAGCTGATTCTCGCCTGCCGTGGCAGAGTCATCGTTTGCGGCCTCGGCAAGTCCGGACACATCGGCCGCAAGATTGCCGCAACGCTGTCGAGCACCGGCACACCCGCCTACTTTGTGCATGCCGCCGAAGCCGTACATGGCGATCTCGGCATGATCACGCGCAACGATATCCTGATCGCCATTTCCAACTCCGGCGAGAATGACGAGTTACTGACCATCGTGCCATTGATCAAGCGCCAGGGCGGCAGTCTCATCGCCGTCACCGGCAACCCGACGTCCACGCTGGCACAGGAAGCCGACGCGCATCTTGATGCCGGCGTCAAGGAAGAAGCCTGTCCGCTGAACCTCGCGCCGACTGCCAGCACCACGGCAGCACTGGCGCTTGGCGATGCACTGGCAGTGGCCCTGCTCGATGCACGCGGTTTCGGCACCGAAGACTTCGCCCGCTCGCATCCCGGTGGCGCACTCGGCCGGCGGCTACTCACCCATATCAGCGACGTGATGCGGCCATTGTTGAATGTCCCAACCGTCGCGGAAGACCTGCCGATCGTCGATGCACTGGCTGCCATCTCCGGCGGCGGCATGGGCATGGTCGCCGTCTATGATGAAAAGGGCATGACATCCGGAATCTTTACCGACGGAGATTTGCGCCGCGCCATGCAGAAGATTGGAGACCTGCGCACCACGCCAGTCGGCCAGGTGATGACACGCCATCCACGCACCATTGCACCAGGGCGGCTCGCCGCCGAAGGCGTGCAATTGATGGATGAATACAAGATTACGCAACTTCTGGTCATCGATGGCGATGGCAGATTGTGCGGGGCCGTCACCATGCACGACCTGTTCCGCGCCAAGGTGATCTGATGCCGACCCAACGAGCCATGGAGCATGCACGGCAGATCAAACTGATGGCCTTCGATGTCGACGGCATTCTTACGGATGGCACGCTGTACTTCACGGCGCAGGGCGACGAAATGAAAGGTTTCAATGCCCTCGACGGACACGGCCTGAAAATGCTTGCCGATGCCGGCATCACGCTGGCCATTATCACCGGCCGCCGTTCTCGCGCCGTGGAATTGCGCGCACAGAACCTCGGTATCGATCTGCTGCTGCAGGGTATCGAGGACAAGCGCAGCGCCATGCAGACACTGCTTGCACAAAACAGTATGTGCTTCGCCGAAGCCGGCTACATGGGCGACGACGTTGTCGACTTGCCGCTGCTACGCGCCTGCGGCTTTTCCGCCAGCGTACCGGGCGGCCATGCGCTGGTGCGGCGTCATGTCGATTACGTAACCAGCGCTGCGGCAGGGCATGGTGCAGTACGCGAAGTCTGCGAGTTTGTTCTCACTGCCCAGAACAAGCTCGATACGGCACTGGCTCCCTATCTTGCTCCCCCCGCACCCACAACACGATGAAAGTAACGAGCGCCGCCCTGCTGCCTTTGGTTCTGCTGACCTTGCTGGCTGGCGCCACATTCTGGCTCGAACGCGCCACCAAAGTCGATAATGTCAGCATGGACGGAAAAGACCGCCACGATCCGGATTTCATCATTGACAGATTCACCACCCGCCGCTTCAATCTCGGCGGCAGCCTTCAACATTCCATGACGGCGCAAAGAATGCTGCACTATGCCGACGATGAAACGACTGAAGTCACCCTGCCAGCGATGACCTATTTCGCCCATCAGCCGCCGACCCAGCTTAACGCGCGACAGGCCTGGGTCAGCAAGGACGGCAAGGAGGTGCACCTCTTCAACAATGTTCGCATGGTGCGCGCCGCCAGCCACGATCAGGATGAACTCGTTGTCAGCGGCAGCGAACTGAGTATCTTCCCGGATGACGAAAAGGTCCGTACCGACAAACCGATCAATATCACTTCTGGTCGCAGCCAATTGCACGGACAGGGGCTGGAAGCCGACAATCACTCGCGTATCTTTACGCTGCTGGGACGCGCACAAGGGACCATTTACAAAAGGACGACACCATGAAACATTTTGCCGGACTCCTCGCTCTCGCCTGCCTGATGACGATGCCGCTGCCGGTGCTCGCTGAAAAAGCCGACCGCGACAAGCCGATCAATCTTGAAGCCGATCGCATTACCGTCGATGACGCCAAAAAGGTCAACACCCTCGAAGGCAATGTGCAACTGACACAGGGCACGCTGATCATCCGCAGTGACAAGATTGTCGTGACGGAGGATACCGAAGGCTTCCAGAATGCTGTCGCCACCGGCGGCGCTGGCGGTCTGGCACGCTTCCGTCAGCGCCGCGAAGGTAAGGACGAATACGTCGACGGCGAGGCCGAGCGCATCGTCCATGACGGCAAGATCGAGAAGACCGAGCTTTTCATACGCGCCCACATTCGTAGCGGCAATGACGACGTACGCGGCCAGTACATCTCCTATGATGGCAAGAACGAAACCTATCTGGTCAGCAGCGGTCCGGGCGGGACCACCGCGGCCTCGCTGCCAGGCAAGGATAGCCGCGTCCACGCAGTAATTCAGCCAAAAAAGAAACCGGGCACCGAGGAATCCACCAAGCCCGGCCCCGAACCGGTCCCGCTCAAGGCCACGCCGGAAATCGCCGACCCTCGCAAGGAGTAACCACAGCATGAACTATGAAAACATCATCACGGAGACGCGCGGCAAAGTCGCGCTGATCACGCTCAACCGCCCCAAGGCGCTCAACGCCCTCAACGACGCACTGGTCGACGAGTTGTGCCAGGCACTCGACGCCTACGAGGCTGACGAGGCGATCGGCTGTATCGTCATTACTGGTTCCGAGAAAGCCTTCGCCGCCGGTGCCGACATCGGCGCCATGCAGGACTGGAATTACATGGACGTCTACAAGTCCAACTTCATTACACGCAACTGGGATCGCCTG
>DAOLZE010000212.1:0-4661 GCA_035426125.1 Rhodocyclaceae bacterium | reverse complement strand
CGCTGTTTCCCATGGCGGTAATGGAAGACACCCTGATTCGGCCTGCGGAATCACCCGACTGACATGACAACCCGCTATCCGACCCAACCCCTGCAATGCTGGCGCAAGGCCAAGGAGCTGCGTGCGCAGTATTACCGCGACTATGCGATGGCAAAAGAGCAGGGTGGTATCCGCTGGGCCGGCTCGGCCTGGGCGTTCGATGCGATCCCTGCCGGACTCGGTCGCGACGTGCATTCGTTGACCGGCGAGCCATATGCCGCAGCCATCGCCCATGAGCCGAAGTTCAACCTTGAATGCCAGAACGCTGTCGAGACTGCCGGGTTTTCACGCGACTTGTGTTCGTACATGCGCAGCTACTGGGGCTCGCTGACACTCGATAAATATCTGTTTGGCGGTGCCTTTCCGAAGCCCGACTTCAATTTTCAGACCGCCATCTGCTGTTCGCATGGCAAGTGGTACCAGCACGCTGCACAGCTCGAAGGTACGCCGGTTCGCTTCATTGATGTGTCGGTCGGGCCCTACAAGAATCTGAACGAAGAGCGTCTGATGTACGTGACCAATCAGTGCCTCGAATCCATCGAATGGATGGAGCAGGTGACCGGCCGAAAATTTGATGACGCGCTATTCATTGAAGCGGTGCAGAACGAGATGCACGCCACCGCGCTGTGGGCGGAGATTTGCGCGCTCAACAAGGTGCGCCCGGCTCCGCTCGATGAGAAGACGATGTTCTCGCTGTACGTGCTGGCGACGCTGTCTAAGTCATCGCGCTGGTGCGTTGATTTTTACCAAGAGTGCCGCGACGAGGTGCGTGATCGCGTGGCGCGCGGCATCGCTGCCGTTGGCAACGAGCGTTGCCGGATCATCTCGGATACCCAGCCGCCCTGGGGCTTTCTCGATCTGTTTCGCTATCTGGAGGAATTTGGTGCGGTGTCGGTTGGCTCGCTGTACACCTTCGGCTTGCAGGGGATCTGGGAGACCAAGGCCGATGGTTCGTGGGGGCCGCGCACTACACCGATGGAACTCGGCCTGTCGATGAATACCCGCGAGGAAGTTATGCGCCTCTACTGCGACTGGAATCTGTCGAAGCCGCAGTGGCAGCATTTCTACGATCCGTCTCTCAAGTCGGAGATGATGAAGACCATTGTTCGCGAATGGAATGTGGATGGCGTCATCCTGCATCTGAATCGCGGTTGCGAAGGCTTGTCGCTGGGCATCATGGAAAATCGCCTGGCGCTGGCGGAGGCGGGAATCCCCGTGATGACCTACGAGGGCAACATGGGTGACGAGCGCGAATTTGATTATGCGCGGACGAAAAATCGCATCGATTCCTTCATGGAAATTCTCGGCCTGCGCCGCGATTTTGTGCGTGCCTGAAAATGAGGAGCGACACATGATCCATTGCGGTATCGATGTCGGCTCGCGCAGCATCAAGCTGGTGTTTGTCGAGGAAGCAGCGACGGGTCTTGCCGTCAGGGCGCGGCATATCCTGTTTCCCGGTGAACTCGATCTGGCCGATGCAGCTACCCAGGCTTATACCGATGGCTTGTCCGCAACGGGCATCGACGCTGCTCAGGTGGCCACAGTTATGGCGACTGGCGCTTTTCGCAAACTCGTCGACTGTGCCGACGATGATGTCACCGAAGTGTCCTCTGCGGCACGCGGCGCCGCCTTTGTTTGTCCCGTGGCGCGTACCGTGATCGAGGTCGGTGCCGAGGAAGTTCGTGTCGTGAAAAATGATGCAGCCGGACATGCTCTCGACTTCTCCGCCAACGACAAATGCGCTTCCGGTGCCGGTTCCTTCGCCGAATCGATGGCACGCGCGCTGCAACTTTCACTCGCCGATTTTGGTGCAGCAGCCATGCGTTCGACGACCGTGATTCCGATGAATGCGCGTTGCACGGTATTTGCAGAATCCGAAGTAGTTTCATTGATCCACGCCGCGACGCCGGTCGAGGACATCGCCCGATCTGTCATCGATGCTCTGGCTGGCCGTGTTGCGGCGATGGCGCGGCGCATCGGTGGCGATGGCGCCACGGATGCGGTACTGATCGGTGGTATGGTAAATAATCCGGCCTTTGTTCGCGCTCTGCGCGAGTCGCCTGGTGTCGGTTGCCTGCATCTGCCGGAGTTCCCGGAGTATGTCGGTGCGCTGGGTGCTGCGTTGATTGCGGCTGAACGGAACAGATCGCATGAGCATGCTTGAAAACGACAAGGATTACTGGCGTTGGCAGGAGAGCTGTTGGATCGATGAGCGCCGCGACTGGCGGACTGCGCGCATCGTCAGCGCCGGCATCGATATCGGTTCAGTGAGTTCGCAGGCGGTCGTTTGCGTCGATGGCGAACTGTACGGCTATCACAGCATGCGCACCGGGGGCAGCAGTCCGGATTCTGCGCGCAAGGTCATCGACGCCCTGCTTGCACGCAGCGGTATGGCCATCGAAAACCTGCATTACCTGGTCGGTACCGGTTACGGACGCATCAATATTCCCTTCGCGCACAAGACGCTGACGGAGATCGCCTGCCATGCGCGTGGCGCCAATTACATGGCTGGCCCGAGCGTGCGGACACTTCTCGACATGGGCGGCCAGGATTGCAAAGTTATTCGTTGCGACGAGCGCGGCAAGGTTGAACGCTTTCTGATGAATGACAAGTGTGCTGCCGGTACCGGGCGCGGCATGGAAGTCATCGCCGATTTGTTGAAGATCCCCGTCGTCGAGCTTGGCGAACGTTCCTTCGCCATCGATGCCGAGCCGCCAGCAGTCTCGTCAATCTGCGTAGTTTTTGCGCGTTCCGAAGCACTTGGACTGATCAAGGCCGGCTACACCAAGAACAAGGTGATTGCCGCGTATTGTCAGGCCATGGCTGAGCGTGTGGTTTCGCTGATCAAGCGGATCGGCGTCGAGCAGGAATTTTTCATTACCGGTGGCATCGCCAAAAATTCCGGCGTGGTCAAACGCATCGAGCGGCTGCTCGGTGTCGAATCGATCCATACAAAATATGATAGCCAGATCGCCGGTGCACTCGGTGCGGCGCTGTTCGGCCACACCTTGATGCAGAAACAGACCAAGGAATCGTAGAACAAGTTTTGGCTTATTCAACGGTTCCTGCGCTAACGAAGAAGGAGGTCGCAGCATGATTGCCAATTATGGTTACCAGGACGGCACCGGCGAGTATTACATCGCCATCGATACCGCCCATTGTGCCGAATGTCCGGTCGATCACGCCTGCGTCAAGGCCTGTCCGCAGCAGATGTTCGAGATCGTCGAGGACGACTACGGCGATTCGATGTCGTGGATCAAGGAGGAACACCGCTGCTTGCTTATCGATGATTGCGCATCATGCAAGAAGGTGTCGGATCACACAGGACTGCCCTGTGTCGTGGCTTGCACGGCAGGGGCCATTGAGCATTCGTGGTGAGGTGGTAAGGCTGATGGCTACATCGACGCATGTTAAAATTGCCGCTGTCATCAACCGGAGCCGCTAGCGATCCCCGATCTTGGCGCCACAACCTGAACAGCAAGCAAGGGAAGACATCGATCGGCTACTCACTGCGGCCGGCTGGCTGATCTTCGATATTGCCCAGGCCAATATCCACGCCGCGCGCGGCGTCGCGTTGCGCGAATTTCCGCTGAACCCCGGTCACGGCTTTGCCGATTACCTGCTGTATGTCGACGGCAAAGCCGCCGGCGTCATCGAGGCCAAGAAGCGCGGCAGTACGCTGACCGGTGTTGAAATTCAGTCAGGCCGATATGCCCAGGGCCTCCCGGAGGGATTGCCAGCCTGGCGTCGGCCGCTGCCCTTCCTCTACGAATCCACTGGCATCGAGACCCACTTCACCAATGGTCTCGACCCCGAGCCGCGCGCGCGTAATGCCTTCGCCTTTCATCGGCCAGAAACACTGGCCGAATGGCTGAAGGGCTTGCCTCAAGCCACGGTTTTGAGTACCAGTGAAGTTGATTCGCCTGTCGCCAATGCCTCGCCCGGCACCTTCCTTGCTCGCGTCCGCAACCTGCCGCCACTGGTTGAGGAGGGCCTCTGGCCGGCGCAGATCAAGGCTGTGCGCAATCTCGAAGCCAGCTTTGCCGCCAACAAGCCGCGCGCCCTGATCCAGATGGCCACCGGCAGCGGCAAGACCTTCACGGCGATTTCCGCCATCTACCGTCTGATCAAGTTCGGCGGCGCGCGACGCGTGCTGTTCCTGGTCGATCGCGGCAACCTTGGCCGGCAGACCAAGAAGGAATTCGACCAGTACGTCTCGCCCTACAACAACTTCAAGTTCGGCGAGGAATACATCGTCCAGCACCTGACCAGCAACCACCTCGACAAGAGCGCCCGCGTCGTCATCTGCACCATCCAGCGCATGTACTCGATGCTCAAGGGCCGCGAGCTGGCCGAAGAAGATGACGAGCGTTCCCTTGATCTTCTCCCTCTCCCTCAGGGAGAGGGCCGGGGTGAGGGTGGACTTTTCGCCGATGCGCCGCCCATCGACTACAACCCGGCGATCCCCATCGAGAGCTTCGACATCATCGTTACCGACGAAGCCCACCGCTCCATCTACAAACTCTGGCGCCAGGTGCTGGAATACTTCGACGCCTACCTGATCGGTCTCACCGCCACGCCCAACAAGCAGACCTTCGGCTTCTTCAACCAGAACCTGGTCA
>DAOLZE010000211.1:0-4671 GCA_035426125.1 Rhodocyclaceae bacterium | reverse complement strand
TGTCATTGTGCCGGTGAGGAAATCACTGACCAGCGTCCCGCGCGAGGGTGCGACAGTGGCGCGGTTTTCCGGCTGGCGGAAGTTGGTCAGGGCGGCGAAGCGCCCGGCCCGGCTGATGCCCAGCCAGGTGCCACCAGCCTGCAGATCGCGTCCGGCGAGGATTTCCGGATGAGGAGGATCACGGTCGCTCCAGAATTCTGCTGCCGCCGTCGGCCGGGAAAAATATTCGTCGCGATTGGCGGCGATGACCAGCGGATAATCCGGATGCGCCTGCCAGGCCAGCAGGATCAGGCACATGGCTGGAACGTCAAACCGTGTAGGGCAACGGTTGCAGGATCAGGCGCGGACCGGCTGGGTTATCGAGATGCAGTTCGCCGCCTTCGGTGCAGGTGGTCTGGAGTACTGCCAGCAATTCAAAGCCACCTCCCGGCGCCGGTGCGGCATTGACCACCTGGCCGCAGGGTTGCTCGCCGGTTTCCGGCGCATACAGATGCGCACCAGCCAGCGGCAGCGATGTTGCACTTTCGATATGCGCCCGGTACATGCGGCGCTTGACCTTGCCGAGGTACTGGGTGCGGGCAACGATTTCCTGTCCTGGATAGCAGCCCTTCTTGAAGCTGACGCCGCCCACGGCCGCAACCTCGAAATTGATCATCTGCGGAATGAAGGCTTCCTGCGTCGCCGCCGTAATTTGCGGCAGGCCGGTAATGATCTCCAGCCAGTGCCAGGCATCCAGCCCGGCCGGACTGGCCTGCGTGGCCAGTTTTTCCCAAATGGCCGGTGCTGCCGCGCTATCCAGTGCCAGGAGGAAACGCATTTCACCGAGGCGAACAATCTGGCCCTGTGGCGCTTGAATCTGCGTGATCTGCATGGCTGTTGCCGGAATGCTGCCGAGTTCGCCGAGTGCCGCCGCAGCCTGCGGTCCGGACAGGCCGAGCAACACACGCGCATCGCTGGCATCGGTTAGCTTGACCTTGGCGCGCAGCACGTACATCGACAGTTTTTTCAGCAGCGCCGCATGGATGTCGGCGGCGAGAGCGACCAGTAGATCGTCGCCGTCGTGCCAGACCAGCATGCTCGCCAGCAGTCGTCCCTTGGGCGTGCACATGCCGCAGCGGCGTACGCTATCCCGTGTGAGTCCCTCGATGTCATTGGTCAGCAGATTGTGCAGAAACACCGCTGCGTCCGGACCGCTCGCCCGGATCAGGCCGATGTCGTTGAGCGGGGTCAGTGTCGTCGCGGCCTGGGTGTTGCGCAACTCCTCGACAGGATTGCCGAAGTTGCGCGCATCACTGGAAAGGCCTTGGCGGTTTAGAAAATCAATCCATTCCTGGTTCATGGCGAGCGTCTTTTGAGGTGTGTTGAGCTATTATAGCGTCCGATTTTTCCTCTCCAATTGTGGCCTTTTTTCATGCGACTTATCAAGCGCCTGATGTTCCTTATGGTGCTGTCGGCCTGCGCGTTTGTCGGCTGGCTGACCTACTTTGCCAACACGCCGCTCGCCTTGCCGGGAGAGCGTCCGCTCGACTTCAGCGTTCCTCCGGGGCTTGCCCTGCGTGCAATTTCCCGGCAAATGACCGATGCCGGCCTCGGTTTTTCGCCCTGGCAATTTACGTTGCTGGCACGGCTTGTCGGTAAATCTGCGGCGATCAAGGCCGGTAGCTATGAAGCGGAGCCGGGCATCACGCCCTGGCAGCTCCTCAAAAAACTTACACGCGGCGACGTGACCCAGGCGGAAATTGTCTTTGTCGAGGGGAGTACCTTCCGCCAGATGCGTGCAGCACTGGATGCCCATGTGGCGGTGCGTCACGATACGACGGGCATGGGTAATCAGGAGATCCTCGTGCGGATTGGTGCGGTCGAGTGGCATCCGGAAGGACTGTTCTTCCCCGACACCTATCTTTTTGCAAAAAATACCAGCGATCTCGATATCCTCAAGCGTGCCTATCGCGCCATGCAGCAGCAACTCGATGGCGAATGGGCGAATCGCGATGCCGGCGTACCGTTTGCCAAGCCCTATGAGGCGCTGATCATGGCGTCGATCATCGAGAAAGAAACCGGCCGTGCAGCGGACCGCGCATTGATTTCTTCGGTATTCAACAATCGCCTGCGTGCCGGCATGCTGTTGCAGACCGATCCAGCGGTGATTTACGGCGTTGGTGCGCAATTCAATGGCAATCTGCGCAAGCGTAATCTGCTGACCGATACCCCTTACAATACCTACACACGGACGGGTTTGCCGCCGACGCCGATTGCCATGCCGGGTCTGGCATCGATTCAGGCGGCGCTGCATCCATCGCGGAGTGACAAGTTCTATTTTGTGGCGCGGGGCGATGGGACAAGCGAGTTTTCGCACAATCTCGACGAGCACAACCGGGCTGTAGCGAAATACCAGAAAGGGAGATAGCCGGTGAGCGGCAAGTTCATTACGCTGGAAGGCATTGATGGCGCAGGAAAAAGCACTCACCACGCATGGCTGGTGGAGACGCTTCGGCAACGTGGCAAGACCGTCGTCGCGACGCGCGAACCGGGAGGCACGCCGCTCGGCGAAAAGCTGCGTGAATTGCTGCTGCATCATCCGATGCATCTGGAAACCGAAGCCCTGCTGATGTTTGCTGCACGACGCGAGCACCTCGACAAGATTATCCTGCCAGCGCTGGCGCGCGGCGACTGGGTGGTTTCCGACCGTTTCACCGATGCCAGTTTTGCCTATCAGGGCGGCGGGCGCGGTCTGGCGCGAGAAAAACTGGAAGCGCTGGAAACCTGGGTACAAGATGGCTTGCGTCCCGATCTGACCCTGTTGTTCGATGCGCCAACCGAAGTGGCGCAGGCACGCCTCGCCGGAGCCGGGGCAGCGCCGGATCGTTTCGAACAGGAGCAGCAGGCATTCTTCGAGCGGGTACGTCAGGCCTACCTCGACCGGGCTGCGCGCGAGCCTGAGCGAATCGTCCGCATTGATTCCACCCAGTCGCTTGATAATATCAAGAAATTGCTTGAAGAAATAGTTTTAACTATATGTAAATGAACATATTTGATTGGCAGATCCCTCTCTGGCAGCAGCTCTTCGGCGATTTGGATAACCTGCCGCATGCGCTGTTGCTGGCTGGTCCGCAAGGTCAGGGCAAGCAGGCTTTCGCTCTGGCGATGGCGGCGCGCCTGCTTTGTGAGCAGACGGGCGGGGCAACGGATGCGATGGCCTGCGGTCAGTGCAGTTCCTGCATCTGGCTGGCGTCTGGCAATCATCCGGATTTCCGTCTGGTGCAACCGGATGATGAAGATGAGGTCGCCGATGGAGAGCCTGCCGGTGAAGCAGCCCCGGCGCGTGCTGCCACGCGCAAGCCTGCAACTTCAAATGGGAATATCCGTATCGACCAGGTCCGTGCATTGTCCGACTTCGTCTTTGTCGGCAGTCATCGTCATGGCAGCCGCGTCGTTGTCGTCTCGCCGGCCGAGGCGATGAATCCGGCAGCAGCAAATGCACTTCTTAAAGTGCTTGAAGAACCGCCTGCAGGTGTTTATTTTATATTGGTTTCTAATGCATGGCGCCGCTTGTTGCCAACCATCCGCAGCCGCTGCCGGACGATTGTTTTCGGTCGCCCCGATCCGCTTCTGGCGACGCAATGGCTGACTGCCGAAGGCGTGAAAGCGGCTGCGGCTGACGAGTTGTTGCGTCTGGCGGGCGGCGCGCCCTTGCTTGCTGCCGAATGGGCCAATCAGGGGCGGCTGGATCTGTATCGCAAGGCCATCGAGGCGCTGGCCGAAAAACCGGTTGATCCGGTAGCAATGGCGGCCAAATGGAGTGCTTTGCTCAAAGGTGAAGAATCCTTCGGTTTGCCGCAACTCGTTGAAACTGTACAGAAATGGGTGTTTGATCTGATCCTGTTGAAGATGTCCGGCGGGTTGCGCTATCACCAGGCTTGGCGCAGCAAGCTGGAGATGCTGGCGACACGGGCCTCCGGTGGTAATTTGCTGGCCTGCTACAACGATCTGCTGAGAATTCGCGCCGTGGCGCGGCATCCGCTGAACACCCAGTTGTTTCTCGAAGACATGGCTGCCCGATATTTGAAGGCCGTGGCGGCCAGTCGCGCTTAGCCTGTCGTGTCTAAATTTGTACTATCAGGATATGCCAATGCTGGTTGATTCCCACTGTCATCTCGATTTTCCGGATTTTGCCGGGAAGATTGATCAACTCATCGATTCGATGTCGAAAAACGACGTGTCGCACGCGCTGTGTGCAGGGGTGACCATGGAACGATTTCCGGCGTTGCTGGCGTTGGTCGAGGCGCATCCGAACCTGTATTGCGCCGTTGGCGTGCATCCGGACACGGACGATGAAGAAGCGGCCGAGCCGGATGTCGCAACGCTGGTCAGGCTGGCCGAGCATCCGAAAGTCGTGGCAATCGGCGAAACCGGTCTCGATTATTACCGACTGCAGGGCGATCTGGAATGGCAGCGTGAGCGTTTTCGTACGCATATTCGCGCCGCGCACCAGGCAAAAAAGCCATTGATCATTCATACCCGAGCCGCGGCTGACGACACGCTGCGTTTGATGCGCGAGGAGTCAGCCGACAAGGTCGGCGGCGTTATGCACTGCTTCACCGAGTCCTGGGAAATTGCCGAACAGGCGATTACGTTGGGCTTTTACATCTCTTTTTCCGGCATTGTCACTTT
>DAOLZE010000210.1:0-4710 GCA_035426125.1 Rhodocyclaceae bacterium | reverse complement strand
GGTGCAGGCGATGTATCGGCGGTTGCGGCATCTGCCGACAGATGCAGGCCGAGGCCAGAAAACAGGATAAAAAACGGGATAAAAAACGAGGCTTTCATGCTGCTGAAGCTTACAGCAGTACAGGCGACAGAACAACAAAAACACCGCCAAAAATACCGCAAAAAAACGCCGCCCACCACTGGTGTGGCGGGCGGCGTTGGTTACTACAGTTTTAATAAATGTCGTGCTGGGTGTTATAGACGTTGAACTTGCCGGTCGGCGTGATCAGTCGCTTGTCCTTGATGACGGCTTTCAGCTTGCGCGTCTTGTCATCCACGACAACGATTGCCGACTCCTTGTCCTTCGCACTCCACACCGAGAACCAGACTTCGTCGCCCGCCTTGTTGTACTCGGGTTGAACGATGCGCTTGGCGCCTTCGCCCAGACCCGCCCACTCGGCGATCGGCAGAACTGCGAAGCCCTTGTCGAGGTGGTCAATATCGAACACCGCAATCGACTGGCTCATTTCGGCACTCGGGTTGAGTGGCGTGTCGACCCACAGGTTCTTCGACTTCGGGTTGGTCTTGATGAACAGCGAACCGCCACCTTGACCCTTGAGCGTTTCAACAACCTTCCAGGCATGATCCTTGTGCTTGACAGGATCGGTGCCGATCAGGGAGATGCCTTCATCACCCAGGTCGCTGGTTGCCCAGACCGGGCCGAACTTCGGATGAACGAAGTTGGCGCCGCGTCCCGGATGTGGCGTCTTGCCCACTTCGATCAGCGCGACCAGTTTGTCTTCCTTGGTGTCGACTACGGCAACCTTGTTCGAGGCGTTCGCGGCAACCATGAAATAACGGCCGGTCGAATCGAAACCGCCGTCATGCAGGAACTTGGCGGCATCCAGGGTGGTGATCTTCAGGTTGGCCAGATCCGCATAATTCACGATCATGATCTTGCCGGTTTCCTTGGCGTTGATCACGAATTCCGGATGGTAGTGCGAACCCACGATGGATGCGACACGCGGTTCCGGATGGTACTCGTTGTCAACCGTCATGCCACGCGTGGACACGATCTTGCGCGGCTTGAGCGTATCGCCATCCATGACCACAAACTGTGGCGGCCAGTAGGTGCCGGCGACGGCATACTTGTCCTCGTAGCCCTTGAACTTGGAGGTTTCCACCGAACGTGCTTCGAGACCTACCTTGATCTCGGCGACGTTGTCGGGCTTTTCCATCCACAGGTCGATGAGGTTGATACGGGCATCGCGGCCGATCACGAACAGATAGCGTCCAGAAGCGGAGATGCGCGAGATATGCACTGCATAACCGGTCTTGATGACGTTGATGATCTTCTTCGAATCGCCGTCGATCAGCGCGATTTCACCGGCATCACGCAAGGTCGTGGAGAAGATATTGGCGATGTTGTAGTTGTTCATCTTCTTGGTCGGGCGCTTGTCGACCGGAATGAGAACTTTCCATGTTGCTTCCATGTCCTTCAGGCTGAACTCCGGCGGTTGCGGAGGCGTCTGCTGAACATAGCGTGCCATCAGGTCGACCTGGGCATCGGTCAATTCACCCGAGGTGCCCCAGTTGGGCATGCCAGCCGGTGAACCGTACTTGATGAAAACCTTCAGGTATTCGGTGCCATTGGGGATGGTTTTGTCCGGTGTCAGCGGTTTGCCGGTAGCCCCCTTGCGCAACACGCCGTGACAGCCGGCGCAACGCTGGAAGAAAATCTGGCGCGCTTCGTCGAATTCGGCCTTGGTCATCGACGGGGCCTTGGGGTTGATGTCCTGATACATCTCGACATGCGCCAGCGGGGAGCCGCCAGCCTGATAATTTACGTCTTCCTTGGACATGCCCGGCTTGTCTGCCGGTTTGTCCGCCTCCTCCGAGAACGCACTCGTCATTGCAAAAGGCAATGCGGCTGCGACAAACAACCCGGTAATCCATTTCTTCCTTTGCGTCATGGCTTTCCCCTTAGATAAAACAAACAATACAAACAATAAAACTTTTCCCTGCATATAATCGATTTATCGCAGCATCGCATTTTTAAGTCAATAGCTGCCTTGACCAAGATCAAGATCAAATTGCGATTTGTTCAAAGCCGACTCGACTAAGCCGAGCATTCTACTTCACTATGTCTACTTCAGCTTGCAACTGACTATATCAATCATGGACAATATCGCCATGAAAACTCCACATACTGGCAAGGTGTATCTGGTCGGCGGAGGACCGGGAAACCCGGACCTGCTGACATTACGCGCCGCCCGATTGATCGCCGAAGCCGAGGTTCTTGTTTACGATCATCTGATTGGTGCTGACATCCTTGCGCTCGCGCCCGCAAAATCGGAACGCATCTACGTCGGCAAGGAATCTGCCAAACACACGCTGCCGCAGGAGCAGATCAATATGCTGCTGGTCAGTCTGGCGCAGACTGGCAGGAATGTCGTTCGACTGAAGGGGGGAGATCCCTTTATGTTTGGCCGCGGCGGCGAGGAAATCGAAACACTGGTGGCGCATGGTATTGCCTTCGAAGTGGTCCCTGGCGTTTCAGCGGCACTGGGAATGGCTGCTTACACGGGCATTCCACTGACGCATCGCGACTTTGCGCAAACCTGCGTTTTCGCGACCGGCCACCTCAAGGATGGCAGTTGTGATCTCGACTGGCAGGCGTTGGCCCGACCCCGGCAAACGCTGGTGATTTATATGGGGATTTCCGGCCTCGAAGAAATCAGCCGCCAGCTTATTAGTCATGGGCTTTCCGGCGAGACGACCGCTGCAATCGTGCAAAATGCCACCTTGCCTGAGCAACGCTGCCTGAGCGCCACGCTTGCCACGCTGCCTGCGGCAGCATCCGCCGCTGGCATTGCATCTCCAGCGATAATCGTGATTGGCGCCGTTGTTGGTTTGCGCGAGCGGTTGAACTGGTTTGAGCCTGCCAGCGAATGAGCGTGGTTCTCAGGGAGAGCTTCAGCCGCTCTGTTGTCTGACAACTCCCGAAGCTCTGTACAGCACCCGCAATTTCCACAAATAAAATTTTCCAAGGCCGATGATGTTCGATTCCAGTGCCAACCTTCATGTTCCCGTTGCGGAGCCGCTTGTTGTCGAAAACCCTGACCAGTATCACTGGAATCAGGATGTCGATGTCTGCGTAGTCGGTCTTGGAGCTGCCGGCGGCAGCGCGGCGATCGAAGCGGCAAGTTGCGGTGCAAGTGTATTAGTGCTCGATCGTCTCAATGGAGGCGGTGCTTCGCGGATGTCCGGCGGCGTTGTGTATCTGGGCGGCGGTACGCATACCCAGCGCGAGGTTGATGTCGAGGACTCACCGGACAATATGTTTGAATACCTGCGCGTGCAGGTCGGCGGTGTAGTGTCGGATGCAACACTGCGACGCTTCTGTGAAAACAGCGCCGCCAATCACGAATGGCTGGAGAGTCTCGGCGTGCGTTTCCTCAGCCGCTTTTATCGTGAGAAGAGTTCTTTCCCCGGCGGTCCCTGGGGTTTGTATTTCTCCGGCAACGAGGCCTATGCGCCATACAATGCGCTCGCCAAGGCCGCGCCGCGTGGCCATATCTGTCAGGGCAGTGGTTTTTTTGGCGGTCCGGCGCTGATGGGGCCGCTCATGCAGACACTTCAACAGCGCCATGCCGAACGTGTGCAGATGCTGCGTTTCGCTGAGGCGTTCCAATTGATCGTCGACGCCAAAAATCATGTGATCGGCCTGCGCTATCGCCTCGGCCCGCAAAGCGGCCCGATCCATGGCTTGCGTGCGCTGATTCATCGTTGTGCGAATAGCGTCGGTGTCGGCATGCCGCGCGTCGGTATGGCGATCCGCAAGCTTGCCGGTTTTTTCACAGGCGCCGACCGCGAGCAGGCGGTGCGCGTGCGCAAGGGCGTGGTGCTGAGCGCCGGTGGCTTCGTCTTCAATAAGCCGATGCTTCAGCAGGCGACTGGCGGTAAGGTTTATTCGTCGCATGCGCTGGGCGAGGATTGCAACGGCAGCGGCATCCGCCTGGGCATCAGCCATGGTGGCAGCACGGGGCGCATGGATCGTCTCACCTACTGGCGTTTTTACGCGCCGCCGCATGCCTGGCTGAAGAGCGTATTGGTCAATCCGGATGGCGGACGCCTGTGCAGCGAAGCGTTGTATGGCGCAACGGTGGCCGATGTAATGATCGAGAAGAGCGGCGGCAAGGGGTGGCTGATCGTCGATGGACCGCTGATGAAGCAGGCGTATGCGAGTCTGCGTGGCGACATGCCACTGGTGCAGAAGGCGATGACCATGATGTATCTGCTGCGCTGTACCCGCAAGGCGGCGACGCTCGCCGGACTTGCGCAGAAAATCGGTATTCCGGCACCGGCGCTTGAGCAGACTCTGCGCAACTATAACCAGCGTATTACCGACCAGCAGCCCGACGAATTCGCCAAGCCGGATCACTATCGTCAGCCGCTTGGTAGCGGACCATTCTATGCAGTCGATGTCAGCGTCGGCGCGAAGGGCTTTCCATGCCCGACACTGACGCTCGGCGGGTTGCGCGTCAATGAAAACACTGGCGGTGTGCTCGATGCCGAAGGGCGTGAGATCGCCGGACTGTATGCCGCCGGACGCAATGCCGTGGGACTGTGCTCGCATACCTACATCAGCGGACTATCACTGGCTGACTGCATTTTCAGCGGACGCCGCGCCGGACGACATGCCGCGCAGGGCAGCGCCTGAAATATCTCA
>DAOLZE010000209.1:0-4733 GCA_035426125.1 Rhodocyclaceae bacterium | reverse complement strand
TGACAGTTCTTCCTGATTCGTGCTGCTTGTTTCACTCCTGAATAGCGCCTCAGTCATCTGCTCGATCAACCTCTCCTGCATCACGCGCCGCGTGCTGGTTTCGACAAGCTCGGTCGTGGAACCAGGACTCAGCCAGATGTGTTCGACCGGAACACCCAAGAAGTTGTCGAACTCAAAGAAGTACTGACGGAAGAGGTGAACAAGACCGATCGGCGACAAAACGGCTTCACGCGTTGCGCTCGTTGCCAACGCCATGGGACTCATGAGGTCCAACGCTTCCTTTAACGTGCGAGCTGGCACCTGCGCAAGGAGCAACTCGTTGACGTTGGCCGGAAACGCTGAATTCCCTGACGCACTTCCCTTGGCGGGCAATAGCGAGTTCAGGAAGCGCGCGGCGTTTGCTTCGTGATTGAACAGATAGCGCAGCGTCTCGTCCATCGAGGCGAACTGCTGTCGCATCCCGGTCACGTAGCTTTCCAGCGGTGTCGCCTCCCTTTCGAAGATCGGCAACAGCACGGGCTTCCCGGACACAGCATTCACCGCCTTCTGAAGAGTCTTGTTGAGGCTCGACTTGCTCAGTGCAGAGGTCCAGAATGTGCTCCAGAATGCAGTGTCGCTGGGCGGATGCAGTACCAAGTTCTCTTGCAGCTCGGGCGTCAGCTGGCGCAAGATCAGGCCGTCGACATGCGCCGGATGGCGAAATCGGAGTTGAGACGGTGGATCTGAGAACAAGTCCAGTTTCCCAGTTTGAGATCCAATCACGCCGTCGGCGTTGATATCGACGGTATAGTCGGAGCCGAGCTTGACTTGGAGCCCGTGGGGCGCCTTGATCACCTCTGCTGGTTGACTTAGTCCCGTTACCGGTAATGGAATGGTCGCGAGTCGACCTTTGGTTAGCGCCGACCGCCAGCCGATCAAGGGTTGGAAGACACCAAATAGTTCACTCGCGTATGGGCGTCGACCACGGAACTTCTCAAGTACGGTTTCCACTTGTCTCTCCCGAGCAAACGAATCAGCCATCTCAGATCTGATACTAGGGACAGAGGACTGCTTTGACCGACCACCAGTCAAACGGCAATCTTCATTGGATTCGCGGCCAAGATCTTTATCTCGGCAGCCTCCGCCGCAAGGCTTAGCGCAAAAAGAATTACCGCCCGATTGTCGCGACTAATCGCCGTGGACCCATTGTCATCGCATTCCTCCTTCTAAGCGTGAGATCGCCTTCCCGTGACAATCTGAGCGCGATACACCCTTGCGAGCTGACGTCTGAGGCAACTGACTGCTAGAACGCGAAGTGCGGAGGAAACCCGTTTTCATAGTGATGGCCTCTTCCATAAGATGTACAGCCATCAGCCGCGGAAATATCGCTGCCGCACATTGCGTCGCCTGATGCTAGGACGTTGCCAAGGCACTCTACGCTCTTCGCGTAGTTCCAAGTCCCCCTGGAAATGGGGTAAGCGACTACACCCTTTAGGGTATGCAGACATATTCACCAGACACTCTTGAGTCATGGATGGCCGCTCTTCGGCGTGTAGTTGACGGACGGTCGTCCATCTTCGAATGGCAGGATCGGCCGAGGTGCTTTCTGTTGTCGCTGGCATGAGGCCGGATTTCGGCCATAGCCGCCGCTCAGCTCTTGATCCGTGTCGGTCAGCAATGGGCCCGGTAGCAGCCGGTCAGAGTCAAATCGCGGCGAACGGCAGCTTCCTCGTTCGGCGAATGCGTACTCCGTGCCCAAAGGAGGCAATCAGCCTTTGGGAAAGCAGACCTTCAAAGTTTGAATTTACTGGCCTGCTCGGTTTTATCGCGTAGCGTCCAGCGACTGAAAAGAGCGAGGTTGAGCGCCGAGTTAGGAGTCACCTTGCTTGCTCGAAAAACCACGACGAACCCATGCCACTGTGATGACTGTTACTTCAACAAATAGCCAGAAAATCAATGGAACCAAGAGTGATAGAGCAAGACGAGGCCCGCGAATCTCCGTGACTTTAGGCACTGAAGTTAGATTTACCCAATCAATTTCCCAAGGGAGAATTGGTTTGCCCGTTTTCTCCTGTTCGTAACGCAACTTGAACTCATCCTCTTCGGTTATGGCAATGATCTTGCCGTCAGGCAATTTGATCTTGTTGCCTTCAAAGGTAATGCCAACTGGAAGACTTTGAAAAACAAAGAAGCCATGGGACTTTGATGAGTACTCGATAAATACAACAGAAATGACCGCGATGAACCACAGCATCGCTATCACGATGCCGAGGCGTCGCCAGCCGTTCAGTGGTAATCGCATTTCATGACTCCTAAACGTTGAGCTAACTCCAAATGCAACCCCAATCTTCTTAGCAATTCCGCTCATGTCCCAACCTCATCTTGTTCGCTATTTGTTTGCAGCAGCATTCAATACTCCGATTCGTGGTCGAATCCTCTCGATGGAGGGGTTAAGAGTCTCTACGCCACGATCGTTTGACTGCCCTTGACGAACAGTCGAAGACGTAGATGGACTCAAACTGACAGTCACGGCCCAACTCAGCGAGGAAATTGTCCAACTGAGTGAGCCAAACGTCATCTGGATACATGGGATTGGTCTCGATGTAGGCCAGCAGGCCGACCGGATGGGACGGATCATATGTCTTATCCAGTTTCGTTCGGATTGAATCTACAGTTGGATCGCCGACCCAAACAGCGGATTGAATGTCGAAGAGTGGCCCACTGAACTTGCCTCGGCTGACATATAGGTATTTGACGATTTTTTGTAGGCGATCATCTTCGATGGGGACTTCTCCGGAAATTTCATCTGGCAAGCAAAGGAGCGCATTGAAAACTTGCTCCAGTGACCGTTCCCGGCGTCTGAGGGTCAGCTTTTCGTCGAGCTCAATGTGGATGTCAGCGTCAGCGTACTTTCCCTTGAACCGCGATCTAGTCGATTCCGGCATGGCATCGAGGTGCTTATAGAAAACGCTCTTCGTGTCGAACTGACGTTGTGTTGAGCCTGAATAGCCTTGATCAAGGATTTCGACCAACTCGAATGCGACGCAGGTGCCATCGGATTCTGTTAGCAGAATGTCTGGCTGGGGAGGAGAGCGACTTTCAATGCTCGATCCGGCAGTAGTAAGACCAGCCGATTTGGCAAAGAGGCTAAAAATTAGGCGTTCACGCTCCTCCTTGGACATTCGCACATAGACTCCTAAACGATATTAAACGGACCCACCGGTCCGCATATGCAATGATAGTACGGACCGATGACCGGCGGGTAGGCTGCTGGGGTCTCGGCGACCTCGGCTGGTCCATCGAACTAACGAATAGCCGCAATGAGAGCAACATTCCCACCGTCCGGTTCTGGCCGGAAGTGTGAATTCGACTCAAGGGGCGGAAAGCTGCCGTCCGTGATCCATCAAGAGATCGGGGCTCTTCAATTCGACAATTGACAGGACCAATGGTCCCGGATACGCTCAAAATATGGCATTGAATTCCTATCTTTGCGCAGCCTCGCGGTGGCGGACAACGGGAACTGAGCGATGGGCGTGCTCCACCGGCATAATGCCATGACAGCTGCAGCGGGCTCGCTCAGTCCAGCCACTACGTCCCAGTACAAGGCCTTCATATCCTACGGTCACGCCGCCGACAGCACCTTGGCCGACGCGCTGCAAAAAGGCCTGCATCGCTTCGCCAAGCCGTGGTATCGCTTGCGGGCCATGCGCGTGTTTCTCGACAAAACCGGGCTCGCAGTGACGCCGCAGCTTTGGGGGTCAATCCAGCGAGCTCTCGCGGAGGCGGACTGGTTCATCCTACTGGCATCGCCTCCGGCCGCCCATTCCGAGTGGGTGCAGCAGGAAGTTGACTGGTGGCTCACCAATCGGTCCACCGACCGCCTGTTGGTCGTCTGGACGGACGGCGATCTGGTGTGGGACCGGGCAGGGAAAGATTTCGACTGGAGCCGGACATCGGCGCTGCCGCGCCGCCTGCAGGCGGTTTTCCGACAGGAGCCGAACTACCTCGACCTCCGCTTCGCCCGGAGCACCGCGTACCTTACGCTGCGCCACCCGGGGTTCTGTGACGCGGTCGCGCGCCTGTCAGCGACGCTGCGCGAGATGCCGCTCGACCGCCTGATCGGCGAGGATATTCGGCAGCATCGGACCGCGATGCGCGCCCTGGGGCTCGGATCCGCGCTGCTAGCGGTGCTGGCCATCGGGGTCGGATTCGCAGTGTACACTGCGCGGACGGCTGAGACGACCGCAACGAAGGTGGCCGGAGGCATCGAGGCGGCGGCACGGCAGCAGCGGCAGGGGGAGAATTCCCGCGAGATCGCCCGTAGCGCGCTGGCTGCACTGCCGATGCGTCGCGATCTCGCCCTCTTGCTCGCGGTGGAGGCAGTCGGCCTGCAGCCGACGGCCGAAGCGAAGAGCGCACTTCGCCAGTGCCTGTCGGCGACGCTGTCGCCACGCCTCACTCTTACCGGTCATGCAGACGGCGCTTACGTGGCCAGCTTCACTCCAGACGGGCGACGCCTCGTGAGTGGAGGGGCTGACGGTGTAGCCCGCGTGTGGGATGCCGACAGCGGTAAGCTCGCCCTCGAGCTGCGAGCGCCTTCCAAAGGCGTCACCGATGTCGACTTCGCCCCGGATGGAAAGCCGGCCCAGGGGGATCATGTCACAATCGGGCCAGGTGCCGGGTTTGATGTACGGATACCACTGTTTGCATACCTCCATGAGGTGGGTGATGTGCCGCCAGGTGTCCCACACGTC
>DAOLZE010000208.1:0-4740 GCA_035426125.1 Rhodocyclaceae bacterium | reverse complement strand
CCTGGACCGCCATCGGCGCCCGCACCACCGAATCGCAAACCCACCGCGAAATGTCCTCCGGGCTATCGACGCCGGTTGGCTTCAAGAACGCCACCGACGGCGATCTCGATGTCGCCATCAACGCCATCATCTCGGCTGCCAGCCCACACAGTTTTCTCGGCATCAACGGCCAGGGCAAGGCCGCCATTGTCCGTACCCGTGGCAATCGCTACGGCCACGTCGTGCTGCGCGGCGGTGGCGGAAATCCAAACTACGATTCGGTAAGTATCTCGCTGGCCGAGCAGGCGCTGGCCAAGGCCAAACTGCCGCAGAACCTGGTGGTCGACTGTTCGCATGCCAATAGCTTCAAGAAGCCGGAAATGCAGCCGCTGGTGCTGAGTGACTGTACCCTGCAGATCGTCAACGGTAACCGCTCCATCGTCGGTGTGATGATCGAAAGTTTCATCGAAGCCGGCAACCAGCCGATCCCCGCCAATCTTTCTCAACTCAAGTACGGCTGTTCGGTGACCGACGCCTGCATCGACTGGGCGACCACCGAAGGTGCATTGCGCAGCATGCATCGACACTTGAAGGATGCGCTGTCTGCGCGCAACAAGTAAGGGAAACGCATCCTCATAACCTTCACGTAACTAACTATGCAGATTGGGCGACATAACCCAACCTGCAATTTCACATCCTTGCCCCTCACGGAAACAACTCCATGCCTCTGATCAAACCCTTCGCCGGCCTGCGCCCTGCACCACACCATGCGGCCGAAGTTGCCGCACCGCCCTACGATGTGCTGTCCACCGAGGAAGCGCGCCTCCGCGCCATCGGCAAGCCGTGGAGCTTCCTGCACATCTCGAAACCGGAGATCGATCTGCCGCCGGAGACCGACCACTACTCGCCACAGGTCTATGCAATGGCGGCGGAAAATCTCGACAAGATGCTGCTCACCGGCATTCTCGAACGCGACAATCAGCCTTGCTACTACGCTTACCGCCTGCAGATGGGGACGCATGTGCAAACCGGGCTGGTCGCCGCCGCCTCGGTCGCCGATTACGATACCAATCGCATTCGCAAACACGAGTTCACACGCCCCGACAAGGAGGATGACCGCGTCCGCCAGATCGAGGCGCTCGATGCACAGACCGGTCCGGTGCTGCTCGCCTATCCCGCTGCACCGCTTGCCGATGCGCTGCTGGCGCAAGTTTCGTTCGGTGCACCAGATGCCGACGTGACTGCCGACGACGGTATCCGGCACAGTATCTGGGTGGTGCGCGATGCCGCCCTGATCCAGCAAATTTCGGCAGCCTTCGACGCCATGCCGGCGCTGTACATTGCTGATGGCCACCACCGCTCAGCCGCCGCTTCGCGCGTCGCTGCGGCGCGCCACAACGAGGGTGAGTCCGGCTATTTTCTTGCTGTAATTTTCCCGCATCACCAGATGCGCATCATGGATTACAACCGCGTCGTCAAGGATCTCAACGGTCTGAACGGGGAGGCTCTGCTTGCACGCATCACCGCAAGCTTCACCACGACACCGAGCGCCGTGCGGGTTCACCCGTCAAGGCCCGGCGAATTCGGCATGTATCTCGATGGCCGCTGGCTGCGTCTGAACATCCGTCCGGAATTGATTCCACAGAACGATCCGGTGGCCCGCCTCGACGTCAGCCTGCTCTCCGATTATCTGCTTGGCCCGATCCTCGGCATCACTGATCTGCGTCGCGACAAGCGTATCGACTTCGTTGGCGGCATCCGTGGCCTCGAAGAACTGGAGAAACGCGTCAATAGCGGCGAGATGGCCGTCGCCTTCGCCCTGCATGCAACCCGGATGGAAGACCTGATGGCCGTTGCCGACGCCGGCGAAGTCATGCCGCCGAAATCCACCTGGTTCGAGCCGAAACTGGCCGACGGGCTGGTTTCGCACATGCTCGGCTAGGTTCGTCGTACTAACCGACCATAGCCGCGTCTTGGCAAGAAAGAAACCTCAAACTACCGTCGTTTGCGGCTGCCCGGCTGCCCGCGTTTCGATACGGCCGATGGCGTACACCGTTTCGCCGGCGGCGTGCAGCATGTCGATAGCTGCCTTCTGGTGTTCGGCAGCGACCACGACGACCATGCCGATGCCGCAGTTGAAGACACGGTGCATTTCGGCATCGGCAACCCGACCCTCGCGTTGCAGCCACTGAAACAGCGGCGGCAGCGGCCATTGGCTGCGGTCGAGCGTGGCGGTGAGATTGTCGGCGAGGATGCGCGGCACGTTTTCGGTGAGACCGCCGCCGGTGATATGCGCCAGCCCCTTGACCGGTAATGCCTGCATCAGTGCCAGCAACGGCTTCACATAAATGCGCGTTGGCGCCATGATGGCGTCGCCAAGCGGACGGCCATGAAAATCGGCGGTCATGTCAGGCTTGGCGCGTTCGAGAATTTTGCGGATCAGCGAATAGCCGTTTGAATGCGCGCCGCTCGACGCCAGGCCAAGCACCACATCACCCGGTGCGATGCACTTGCCGTCGATGATCTGCGACTTTTCCACGGCACCGACGGCGAAACCCGCCAGATCGTATTCGCCATCGGGATACATACTCGGCATCTCCGCTGTCTCGCCGCCGATCAGCGCGCAGCCGGCCAGTTCGCAACCCTGGGCAATGCCCTGGATAACCGTTGCGGCAGTGGCCACATCGAGCCGACCGCAGGCAAAGTAGTCGAGGAAAAACAGTGGTTCGGCGCCTTGCACGAGGATATCGTTGACGCTCATTGCCACCAGATCCTGACCGACCGTGTCGTGCCTATTGAGCTGGAATGCCAGCTTCAACTTGGTGCCGACACCGTCGGTGCCAGATACCAGCACCGGCTCGCGATATTTTTTCGAGAGTTCAAATAGAGCACCAAAGCCACCAATGCCACCGAGCACTTCGGGACGCATGGTGCGTCTGGCAAAGGGTTTGATGCGATCAACCAGCGCGTCGCCGGCATCGATATCGACACCGGCATCACGATAAGTGAGCGGAGAATTTGACGAAGAAGTTGAAGTCAAGTTGAGTTCCTGCGGGCTGGCGGCTAAAGTGTCGGCTTGACGTGTCGTCAAGCCGGAAAGCCCGGATATCGACGCCACGAATTGATTCGAATCGAGACAGGAATTCTACCGGAAATGCCTGATAAACGCGCCGATCGCTTGCAAACCATGCTCTGGGCGGCCTGGGGACTTGCCGTGCTCTGGCTGCTGTACCTGTTGAGCCCGATTCTTGCCCCCTTTCTGCTCGGCGGGATCCTCGCCTACATCTGTGCACCGCTGGTCGCCTATCTCGAACAGCGGCGCGTGCCGCGCATCGGCGGTGTACTGCTGATCATGCTGATGATTGCCGCCATTCTGGTGTCGCTGATCCTGATCATGATTCCGCTGGTGCGTGATGAGGCGCAACTACTTGCCACACGGTTTCCCGATGCCGTCGCGCTATGGAACGAGAACATCGTGCCATGGGTGCGCCAGCATCTCGGTTTCCAGTTGCGACTGCATCTCGATCCGGCCTCACTGAAAAAACTCATCGGCGACAACTGGGAAAATGCGCAAGGTGTCCTGCAAAGTATCCTGCCATCGCTGAAGATCGGCGGTATGGCCTTGCTCGGCCTGCTCGTCGTTCTGGCCCTCGCGCCGATCGCCATGTTCTATCTGCTACTCGACTGGAATTCCCTGCTGCAGCGTATCAGCGGCACCATCCCACGCCCGTGGCAAGTGCGCGCCCTGCGTATCTGCGGTGAGATCAATGCAGTACTCGCTGAATTCCTGCGCGGACAGATCTCCGTGATGCTGCTGCTGGCAATCTATTACAGCACCGCCCTGTGGCTGGCTGGCGTCGATTTCGCGCTACCGATCGGGGTCCTCACCGGTCTGCTGATTTTCATTCCCTATCTTGGCTACATCATGGGGCTTGTCCTCGCACTGCTCGTTGCACTGCTGCAATTCAAGGGAATGGAACCACTGATCGGCGTATTCATCGTGTATGGCATCGGGCAAATTCTCGAAGGCTTCGTGCTGACGCCCTGGCTGGTTGGCAAGCGCATCGGCCTGCATCCACTGGCCGTCATCTTTGCCCTGCTGGCCTTCGGCCAGCTCTTTGGCTTTTTCGGCGTACTGCTGGCGCTGCCCGCATCGGCAACCCTGCTGGTCGCCCTGCGCGAAATCCGCACACTGTATTACGCCAGCCATCTATATCGCGGCGATACCGACAACGAGGAAATAAATCTGTAATGAATCCCTGTAAATCGTTCCCTGCGCTGATCAAATGACACCACGACAGCTGCTGCTCGATATCCATCCAGAGCCTTCTCCGACGCTCGATAACTTCGTTGTTGGCGACAATCGCGAACTCGTCGCGCGTCTCGCCGCCCTTGCCGATCCCGACGCTTTCGACCAGATATATCTGTGGGGCGCAGCGGGCAGCGGACGCAGTCATCTGTTGCGTGCCACGCTGGCCGCGGCTCAGGCACTCGGCCGGCCGGTCAGTTTTATCGAAGGTGCCCAACTCGGTGAAGAACTCGCCCCACAGCCCGGCAGCCTGATCATCATCGACGACGTCGACCGACTCAATGCGACGGCGCAGATCACCCTGTTCCGCATTTTCAACGCCGCACGTCTGGTCGGACTGGCGCTGCTCCTTGCCGGCAGTGCACCGCCACTGCAACTGATACAGACGCTGCGCGAAGACCTGCGCACACGCATCGGCAACGCGCTGATCTTCGAGGTACGTTCCCTCGGTG
>DAOLZE010000207.1:0-4876 GCA_035426125.1 Rhodocyclaceae bacterium | reverse complement strand
CTCTGCTACAAGAACCAGACCCGTCCTGCGAATCAAACGCTTGCTACCAAATGCCGCATGTAACAATCAATCCGCAGCAACTACGAGATTGACTGTGAGCGGTGTGCCGCCGAGTTCCTCAAACCAGGCATCAGACTCCCGGACCAGATCAAATTCGAGAAAATATGTCCCCGGCGAATCCGGGGACATGAGGATGACGGAAAAGTCGAACCGCCCTCCGGGATGAAGAATACCGGGTAACGGCAAGCGACAACGACGAAAATCCCATTCGATAACATTGTCATTTGCATCGAGAAGATGCACGCCGAGAAACACGGCATCCAGTTCACCCTCGTGGCCGGACGATGCTGCCCAGGGTGCAGTGCCAATATTCCAGGCGCTGACGGTCAACGTCAGCGGCGCCGACTTTGTCACCGACAGCGCTGCGATAGAACTGGCAAACCGCGCCTGGTAACTGATGGAACTTGCGTCAAGCGAAGTCTCAAGGCCACGCTCGGCGAGGAAGATCGCCCGAGTTTCCGAGATGGGGACGTGCCGGACGTTGGTGAAACCGGCCGAGCGAAGAAGCGCGGCGAGACACGAGGCCGTGGGAAGGAACCAGTTAAATACAGCTTCCTTTTCGTCCGGGCCATTCTCAAGGAAGAACGCCGACGTGAGAGGACGCGCCAAGCCGCCCAGCAGAGAGGTCTCGGGAGCCGCCGTCCAGCCGGGCGGCGCGACGGCACTCTCCACGATGAGCGTGCCGTGCGTAACCTCCGCCAGATGTTCCAGCGCAAGAAGCGGATGCCGGCAGTGATAAAGAAGGCCCAGTGCGAAAACAAGATCGAAGCAGCCGATATCCGCGATCGAAAGATCATAGACGGAACGGCGCATAAAACTCACATCAATCCCGAGAATCCCGGCAGCGAGCCGCGCCTGGGCAATCTCGCGACGCTGAGAGTCAATGCCCAGCACACGCGCTGCGCCAAGCCGCTTTGACTCAAAACAGTAAAAACCAGCGTTGCAGCCGACATCAAGGACAGATTTTCCGGCGAGATCCGAAGGCAGGCAAGGCCTGATGAACTCCCATGTAGGCTGGGGATGGTTGAGTGGCTCATTAGCACACGGGGCAAGCTTCGTCCTGAGTTCGCGTCCCAAATCAATATTCTGGAACCACGGATCAAGCGCCCGAATCTCGGATTCAAGCGTGGTAATGGATTTTTTCATGGGCATGGCATCGATCATAAACTATGAGTGTATGTTGAAGGCAGGTGTACGATTGACTGAAGGAACGGCTGACAGTTCCGTCAGCGCTGCGAATCAACGGATCGACAATCCACCCGACAAACGAGGCCAGGAGCAATCCTGCTTGTCGGACCTTCCTTATGCGAGAAAGGGCCTACGAGCTAGACAGACGAAGCTACTCTCAACTCTCGACCAGATCTACATCTGCCATTCCAGGTAAGAGTAAATGTAATTCGAGCCACCATTAACATTGCCGAGGTACCGGGAACTGCCAAATATCCCGGAGCGGTGCGAAACACCGAATCCAAGATAGGTATCCTTCAGCGTCCTAGCGCCCAGCAGATCACCGACACTGATATCGATGGTTGGATCCAGGTAATTCAGCACCTTCGAGGTACTGCGGCCACGATGGACCTGGTCACGCATCTCGACATAAGGAATGCGCTGTGCCAGCGATATGCCAGCGCCAAAACCAAGCCGTGTGTTGACGCGACTGCTCCATGGAAAGCTGTAGTAATAGGCCTTCATGTAGGCGTTGAGTTCCAGTGAATTGGCCTGCAGATCATTCTCGTCATGCCGCAGCACTCCAACGTAGCCGACAAAATCCAGCGGCCAGCCGTTGACCTCCTTTATGAATGGTTTGCCCATCATCCTGAAGCTTGATGCCGCCGCGCGTTGCATGAAGAAACGCACGATCACCCTCATACAGGTAAAGCGGCACCAGATCGTTACGTTGACCGGCACCGATATATGGAGATCGAGAACCACGCGTCACAGCACCAAGCCCTGCGCTGCCGAGTTCGCTGACCAGCCCGCCAACAGGATCAAGTGCCTGCGCCGCCGTACTTGCCAGCAGTGCAGCCAGCGCTGTGGCCAGGCGACCGATTCGGCCCGGACTGTTGCATCTATTCATGCTGACCTTTCCAATGCTGACAAGAGGGTTCTGCCGCGTGAATCGTAAATCATATATTGCCATCCACGTCACATGCGGCACCTCAAGACGATTCCTCTATCGCAGAGAAATTTTCCCGTCATCTTCGGACAGCACAATCTCCACTCTGCGGTTTAACTGGCGGCCGATTGCAGTCTCATTGAGAGAGACAGAACAGGCCTCTCCATACCGACGACTGTCGATGCGGCCGCGATCGACGCCCATTTCAACCAGCGCGCTGCTGACGAACCGGGTCACCGCTCGGAGAGTTGCGCACATAAGTGTCGACACAATCATGATGGATACGAGGCAACCTCCTCTACGCTACAGCTTCCTGAATATTTACTATCCGGCAACTAATTTTGCCAGCTCACCGCTTTCGATTAGTTGATCCAGCTCACCGGCTCCCCCCACTAGAATGCCCTTGACGAAAATCATCGGGAATGTCGGCCAGCCGGTCCACATCTTCAGCGCATTGCGGCGGCGCCAGGAGTCCAGGTAGCCGCCGTATTCAAGGTACTTGTAGGGAATGTTGCGGGTATCAAGGGCCTTGCGCGCCCGCTTTGGGAAAGGATTCCAGGCCATGCCGACAATAACGATTGTGTTATCGGCAAGCGCCGACTGCACTTCCAGTACGATGTCCTGATGATGGGTGGCAATTTTTTCGCGGATGGCGGGGTGAATCTGCTCTGTAGCAAGAATGCTGCGGCTCATGAGGGGTCTCCTTGGGTAAACGCCAAATAAATATCAAATATTTGCCAACGACTATTCCGCATGCAAACCAAACTGTAACGCGGCAAGCTTTGCATACAGCCCACCTTCACGAATCAGTGAATCATGAGTACCGCTGGCGACGATACGTCCGTCATCCATGACGATGATCCGGTCGGCCTTACGCACCGTCGCCAGACGATGAGCGATGACCAGTGTAGTACGGCCCTCAACCAGATGTTCCAGCGCAGTTTGCACCAGCCGCTCACTTTCGGCATCGAGTGCGCTGGTGGCTTCGTCGAGCAGCAGCAGCGGCGGATTCTTCAGAATGGCGCGGGCAATGGCGATGCGCTGGCGTTGTCCACCCGAAAGCCGCACGCCACGTTCGCCGAGAAAGCTGCGATAACCGTCTGGCAAGCGCTCGATAAATTCGTCGGCGACTGCGGCGCGTGCAGCCGCCCTGACCTCCTCGTCGCTGGCAGAAGCGCGGCCATAGCGAATGTTCTCCATGGCATCGGCGGAAAACAGCACGGTATCCTGCGGCACGATGGCAATATGCCGGCGAATTTCCTGCGGATCAGCTTGCACCAGATCGACGCCATCCAGAGTGATGCGTCCCTGTTGTGGATCGTAAAAACGTAGTAACAACTGGAACAGGGTGCTCTTGCCAGCGCCGGATGGCCCAACCAGTGCCACTGTTTCACCCGGCCGCACATGCAGCGAAAAATCCGCCAGTGACGGATGGTCCGGCCGCGAAGGATAGTGAAAAGTTACGTGTTCCATGTTGATTTCACCACGCGGCGCGGGCAGCGGAATCGGCTTCTCCACCATGACGATATCGGGTTTTGCGGCGAGTAGTTCCATCAAGCGCTCGGTGGCACCAGCGGCACGCTGCACGTCGCCCCAGACTTCCGCCAGAGCACCGATGCTGCTGGCCACCATCACCGCGTAAAGCACGAACTGGCTCAGCTCACCCGCGCTCATCGTGCCATCCAGTACCGCATGCGCACCCAGCCACAGCACCAGCACAATGGCGCCGAACACCATGACAATAATAACCACCGTGAGGATTGCACGCATGGTGATGCGCCGCAGCGCCGTGAGAAAAGAAGCTTCAACCGATGCCTCGAAACGCATGGCTTCCTGCGCTTCCTGAGTGAAGGCCTGCACCGTCGTGACGGCGTTGAGTTTTTCGCCGGCCAGCGCGCTTGAATCAGCCACCCGGTCCTGACTGGCGCGTGACAGGCGTCGCACCTGACGGCCAAATACAATAATCGGCAGAATCACTGCCAGCAACAGAGCGAGCGTATAGCCGGTCAGACGCAAGCTGGTAACTCCCATCATGACCAGCCCGCCAGCCAGCATCATTGCGCTACGCAAGGCCATCGACATGCTGGTGCCAACCACCACCTGAATCAGCGTGGTATCGGTAGTGAGGCGCGACAGCACCTCGCCGGTGCGGGTCACTTCGAAGAAGGCCGGACTCATACCGATGACATGGCGGTAGACCGCGCTGCGGATATCCGCAACCACCCGCTCACCAAGCCACGACACCAGATAGAAGCGCACTGCGACAAACAGACCGAGCGCCATCGCCACGCCAAACAGGAACAGAAAGTAGCGATCGATATGCGCGGTGTTGGCGCGCGAGAAACCCAGATCGATCATCTGTCGCACGGCAACCGGTAGCACCAGAGATGAGGCGGCGGCGATCGTCAGCGCAACAAAAGCCAATGCCAGCCGCCCCCGATAGGGCTGCAGGAAGCGCCCCAACCTGGCCAGAGGAGCTAGCTTATTGACTGGCGTCGCATTCGACAGTGGGGTCATGAGATCAGTCCGTGCACTGCAACAGGAAAGGAAATAAACAGGTGTTTCATCATGTCATGTGGTGGTAAAGAATTGAAGCAAAAATAAACAGCTGTAAATACGCATCGCTGGGCATATTTCGGGACGCGAGGAAGTCCCGACGCTCGAACCTCAGCAGATGCGCGGCAACTGCTCGCCATTCAA
>DAOLZE010000206.1:0-4900 GCA_035426125.1 Rhodocyclaceae bacterium | reverse complement strand
TGTAGATATGCACCATCAGCGACACGAAGGTCACCACCAGCATCATCATCACCGTCAGCGGATCGATGAGAAAGCCGACCTCAAGCTTGAGTCTGGCAAGTGCGTCGCCGGTTTCCATCCATGTATACACAGTGCCGTTATAGGTGTGCCCTGCTTGCACATCCTGATAGATCAGAAAGGAAGCGATGAAGGACACCGCAACACCGAGGATGGTTACTGTATGAGCGCCGCTGCGACCAATGGTCTTGCCGAAAAATCCGGCAAGAATGGCGCCGAGCAAGGGCGCCAGCGGCACGATCAGGTAGAGCATATGCATGTCCATCGGTGGGCCTATCCCTTGAGGCTGTCGAGGTCGTCGACATGGATCGTGGAAAGATTGCGGAACAACGCCACCAGTATGGCCAGGCCGATGGCCGATTCTGCCGCCGCAACCGTCAGGATGAAGAAGACAAAGATCTGACCGGAGGCATCGCCCAGATAATAAGAGAAGGCGACAAAGTTCATATTCACCGCCAGCAGCATCAGTTCAATCGCCATCAGCAACACGATCAGATTCTTGCGATTGAGAAATATGCCGACGACGCTCACTGCGAAAAGGATCGCACCGAGAATCAGATAGTGTGACAGTGACAGCGTTGACATGTCTGTCCCCTATTCCTTGTCCGTGGGCATCTTGACGATGCGGAGGCGATCGCGGCTCTTTACCGAAGACTGCTGATGCGGACTCTGACTCTTGTTATCCTTGCGAGTCCGATACGTCAGCAGAATGGCGGCGACGATCGCCACCAGCAGAATCACCGAGGCCAGTTCAAATGGATAGGCATACTCGGTGAATAGTAAGCGGCCAAGCGCCTTGGTATTGCTGTAGCCATGCGCCGAATCAGCCGGATTGGGCATGTCCTCAAGTCCGAAATATCGTCCGCCGAGCACCAGAGCCATCTCGCCTGCCATCAGCATGCCGATCGTCAGGCCAAAAGGCAGATAACTCCAGAAGCCCTGTCGCAAGCGTTCGATATTGATGTCGAGCATCATGATCACGAACAGGAACAAAACCATAACGGCACCGACATACACCATCACCAGCGCGATGGCGAGAAACTCCGCCTGCAACAGCAGCCATATGCCACTGGCGTTGAAAAACGCCAGCACCAGAAATAGCACAGCATGTACAGGGTTTCGCGCCGTGATCACGCGAATGCTGGCCACAACCATGATGGTCGCCAGGAAGTAGAAGATTGCGGTCTTGAAGTCCATGATCATCTGTATTTGGCATCCTGCTCGCGGTCTTTTGCGATCCGGCTTTCGTCCTTGTCGCCCACCGCCAGCAGCATCTGCTTGGTGTAATAAAGATCACCGCGCTTCTCGCCGTGATACTCGAATTCACGCGTCAGAACAATCGCATCCACCGGGCAGGCTTCTTCGCAAAAGCCGCAATAAATGCACTTGGTCAGATCGATGTCGTAGCGTGTGGTACGGCGGCTGCCATCGTCGCGCTCACTCGATTCGATGGTGATCGCCATGGCCGGACAGACCGCCTCACACAGCTTGCAGGCAATGCACCGCTCTTCACCATTCGGGTAGCGGCGCAATGCATGCAGGCCACGGAAGCGGTTGCTTTGCGGCGTCTTCTCTTCCGGATACTGGATGGTAATCTTGCGCGCAAACAGGTAACGCCATGTCACCGCCATGCCACTGCGCAGTTCCGACAGGAACAGGCTGCTTAAAAATTGTTTCATCGCACCCATGGCATCATTTCCAGATGTTGAAAGGCGACATCATCCAGACGCCGACGACCAGCACCCAGAACATGCACAGCGGCACAAACACCTTCCAGCCAAGGCGCATGATCTGGTCGTAGCGGTAGCGCGGAAATGTTGCGCGGAACCAGAGATACATGAACAGGAATCCCGCTGTCTTGAGCGCCAGCCAGAAAAAACTGTCGGGCAGAAAGCTCACCGGTGAAAGCCAGCCGCCGAGGAAGAAAATCGACGTCATGACCGAAATCAGGATCATGTTGGCGTACTCTGCCAGGAAGAACAACGCGAACGTCATGCCGGAGTATTCGATCATGTGACCGGCGACGATTTCTGATTCGCCTTCAACAACGTCGAAGGGTGCGCGATTGGTCTCGGCGACGCCGGAAATCAGATACACCAGAAACATCGGCAGCAGCGGCAGCCAGTTCCAAGAGAGAAAGCCAAGACCCATGTCGGCGAATGCGCCCCTGCCCTGCGCCTGCACGATATCGGTCAGGTTGAGACTGGCGGAAACCATCAGCACACAAACCAGAGCGAATCCCATGGCAATCTCATAGGAAACCATCTGTGCAGCCATCCGCATGGCGCCGAGGAAGGCGTATTTTGAATTGGAAGCCCAGCCGGCGATGACTGCGCCATAGACGCCGATGGAAGAAATCGCCAGCATATACAGAACGCCGGCATCAATATTTGCCAGCACCAGACCGTCGGCGTAAGGCACAACAGCCCAGATCGCCAAAGCCGGTGCGAACGCCAGAATCGGTCCGAGGATGAATAAGGCCTTGTTCGCTTGCGAAGGGATGATGACTTCCTTGAAAACCATCTTCAAGGCATCGGCAAACGGTTGCAGCAAACCTAATGGGCCGATGCGATTAGGGCCGATGCGCACATGCATGAAAGCCAGAATCTTGCGTTCCGCGTAGGTCATGTAGGCAACGCTCAGCAGCAATGGCACCAGAATTGCCACAATCTTGAGCAATGTCCAGACTAGCGGCCAGAACGTCCCGAACATTTCCTGAAGTGGCTTGATCACTTCCATCATGCGCGCTCCACGCCAAGTTCACCCGACAGCGGGCCAAGTTTCGTCGTCAAGGCATGCGCGGCCGCAACACGCACACAGCCATCGGGCAAGGCGGCATCGAATTCAGCAGCCAGCATCGCTTCTCCTGCGCCTTGCTTGACACGAACCTGCTGCCCGGCTGCAACGCCGAGTTTGGCGAGTGTCTCAGCATTCATGCGTGCCGTCGGTACCGCAGCATCGCGAGTTTTCTGCAGACTGGCAGCACGTCGCACCAGCGCATCGGCAAAATAAATCGGGATATCGGCAATGCGCTCAAGACCACGGCGGGTTGTCGCCAGAGTCAGTGCAACGCCATTGACCTGGTTATTCAGGCGATCGACGATGAACTCGGATTTGCTTTCAACCATGAGCGCCTCGGCTCGGACATCCTCACTGCTGTTCTGCTCGAAGCCGGGCAGACTAAGAAGATTCCCCAACACGCGCAGCACCTTCCAGGCCGGGCGCGTATCACCCAGCGGTTTGACCACTGCATTGAAACTCTGCACACGGCCCTCGGTATTCACGAAGGTCCCCGAAGTTTCGCTAAAGGGCGAAATCGGCAGCAGAACATCTGCATATTCGAGCGCTGCCTGCGACTTGAAGGATGACAAGACAACCACCGTCGCGGCCTGCTTCAGGGAAGCTATCGCCTGCTGCGGATTGGCACAATCGAGTTCGGGTTCTGCATGCAGCAGCAGATAGCCCTTGAGCGGTGTGGCCAGCATCTGTGCGGCATTCTGGCCGCTGCCATTGGGCACGGCATTCGCAATATACGCACCCACGCTATTGGCCGCCTCGCCAAGATAACCGAATCTGGCACCGGTGATGCTCGCCAGTTGCTGCGTCAGCACATGCAGGGTGGACGCCTGAGCGTGCTGTTGCGCGAAGTTACCGAGGAAAATGGCGCCATTCGTGCCGGAAAGCAGACTTGCGGCGATCTGCTGCGCAGTCGAACTCACGCTGACACCAGCAACCGAAGCATCGAGCGCAACGCCCTTCTGCTCGGCGGCGAATTTGACGACTTGCGCCAGCAGGTCAGGCAACTGCGACGGCGCGGCAATCGCCCTGGCAAAAAGCTTCAACAGCAGATTGTCATCCGTGGAGTGCAGCACTGACACCTGCGTACCGCGCTTGGCGGATTGGCGCAGGCGCTGGGCAATCAGCGGATGGTCCTTGCGCAGGAAGCTGCCAATGACCAACACGCGATCGAGCGTGCTGATTTCCGAAATTTTCATGCCCAGCCAGGGCGCACCACTACGCTTGCCGTCGAGCGAAAAATCGCTCTGACGCAGACGCGTATCGACCTGTCCACCGAGGCCGCGCATCAGTTTCTGCGCCAGAAAGAGTTCTTCGAGCGTCGACTGCGGCGCAGCCAGTGCACCCAGTGCAGCGCCACCGTGACTCTTGGCGATATCCTTGAAGGCGTGAGAGACATAATCCAGCGCCTGCGGCCATTCGACTTCACGCCACTCACCGCCATGCTTGAGCATCGGCTTGGTCAGTCGCTCCGGCGAATTCAGGGCTTCATAGGAGAAGCGGTCCTTGTCGGAAAGCCAGCACTCGTTGATCTCTTCATTTTCAAGCGGCAGCGCGCGCATGACGCGGTCATGCTTGGCCTGAACAATCAGGTTACTGCCGAGGCCGTCGTGCGGACTGACGGATTTCCTGCGCGCCAGTTCCCAGGTGCGTGCCGAGAAGCGGAAAGGCTTGGATGTCAGCGCACCCACCGGGCACAGATCGATGATGTTGCCGGAAATTTCCGAATCGACCGTCTGGCCGATGAACGGCATAATCTCGGCATGCTCGCCACGGTAGGACTGGCCGAGTTCCATCAAGCCGACAATCTCCTGCGTGAAGCGAACGCAGCGCGTGCAATGGATGCAGCGCGTCATGTCGGTTGACACCAGCGGGCCGAGGTTCTTGTTGACCACGACGCGCTTTTCTTCCTGATAACGCGAACTGCCGCAGCCATAACCAACGGAAAGATCCTGCAACTGGCACTCGCCGCCCTGATCGCAGATCGGGCAGTCGAGCGGATGATTGATCAGCAGGAACTCCATCACGCCCTTCTGCGCGCGCACCG
>DAOLZE010000205.1:0-4903 GCA_035426125.1 Rhodocyclaceae bacterium | reverse complement strand
GGCGCACCACGACCGCCGACTCATCCCAGGGATTGCCTTGCAGCCAATACTTGGCGAGGCCGTCGATGACGATCTCCTCACCCTCTTCGCGGCCCTCCGCATCGACCAGGCTGATGACCCGCGAAGTCCAGGGTAGGCTCACCGTCGCCAGCGCCGCAGCCATGGCCGGCGTGGCGCCGGTCAAATCGACCACGACCTCACCCACCTGCACAGCCCAGTTTCGGAAAAGGTCGTGAATCGATCGTGACAGGGTCTGATGACAGGCGATGACGTCGGACGGGTCGGGCGTCACCACCCAGTCCCAACGCTTCGGCATCTGCTGCACCAGCGGTTGCACCGCCTCCTCGACCAGCGCCTTCGCCGACTCCGGCACAAAAAAACAGAGCAGTTCAGGCTGCAGGCGGTTGATGACATAGGCCGCGAGCGACGGCGCGTCGGTAAAGGCCAAGATGAGCGCTTTGACAGGAGTATCCGCAGGCATGACCGGCGGACTATACCATTGCAGTCCGGCCGCTTCAATGAACGCGCAGTAGGCAGAGGTGGTGGTGAAGGGCAAATGGTTTGTTACTTGGGGGCAATGACTCGTTCGCTAAAGGGGCACGATTACAGGAGGATCGACACCCGTATCTTCCTCGACCCCATTTATCGACCCTGCATACAGGACGATTATGGCAGAGGCGTTGAGAACAGGTTCCTCCCGCACTGATCCCTGACTCCTTTGATTGAATGAACTCGACTCTGGTCATGATGGTTTCGTTCGGGTTTAGCACTCAAATTGACTTGGTGAATGGCCCTACCTAAATCGCATGGCCATTCACGACTACCGCGACACGATTAGTTACGCATATCCTTGAAAATTTTGACGCCACCTTCAAATCGCTTCTGAAAATCCTGGATCAGGGCACCAATCGATTTGCGCAGAGGCTCGGCAAACAATTCGTCGGGTTCCGGTATGGTGATGTCAACGTGCGCCTTGCCGTCTGCAGCTGCTCTCTTGATGGCTTCAGCCGGTTTCATCGTGGCCTCGACCAGCGTGCCCAGGACAACCTCTTCAAAAATATCCGGATCGATGTCGGGTTGGTCGAGCTGAGGCTTCAATTTTGTAAGGATATCGAAAGGCAACAGCTTACGCTCCCAGATAATGTCCCAAATATGTTCGGTCACCCAGCAGGGTCCGTAGTACTTGATCAGATGTGTGCGTAGGCTGCGCCCGAGTTCACGCGTACTTAGGCCCGGCACAAATTCTTGAAAGCCAGGATATTCAAAATGACTCACCACCGCCGACAAATACAAGCAGCGTGTCGAAAAACCCGGCGGATTCAGCCAGACAGCGAGGTTGATGAAGTATCGACTGATTTTCTTCCAGTCATCGTTGTTGGCTGCTTTCATGTTATCAATATTCACATCCATCCAATGGTGCCACGTCGAATCTGTGGCGACGCGTCCTACACCAGCACGATGTCCGTCATACACAGAGATCATCGGGTTTGACGAACGAGCTGGCTGCGCCCCTTTACCAAAGTTATAAGGTGGATCACCAAGATTGCTGCCATAGGCAATCACCACCGGCGTCGGCCTAGACCCACCATCGATGGCATTCGGATATTCAGGCTGAGCGCCGCCACCAAAATTGTAGGTACCACCAAGCGGAACAGCTGATGTGTCCACACACAGGCCCTCATGCGCATGATCCGGCATCACATCGATCGGTCCCAAGGTAGGATGGCACAGCACGGGATGAGGCCGTTTACGAATGCCGAACGGCCAGAAAGAACTTTGCCAGGTCACCCATTGAATCGGTTGCGGGGTCAAATCCCCCTGATGAGGAGAATTGTTCATATCAAGCGGCCCACCAGGCGCTCCGGGTTCAAAGGCCAGTGAAGGTGGGCGCAAGGTGTCAATCCTGTCTCGCGTGCCGATTGGTGGGACACCATCGGCATTTGTCCACCGACGCATCGTGCCCAATCGTGGAATCCGGCGGCACATCGAGGCACCTAAGAAATGGTGATCGCCCGTTCCGAACAGACCACCTTTTTTATCCTTCATCCATTGAGTCAGCCTGAGGAGTTCAGCGTCGCTCGCAGGAAACGCGTCAGCCTGATCGATTTCTGCATCATTTAGACTGCCAAAATTGTTCGGCTTGAAACCGAAACACCAGATCTGTTCGTATTTATCGATCACCGGCGTGGCGCCGTTCATCATATTAAAACGGAATCCCCGATACTTTGGTTGGTGGATCGTTGGAGACGCAACGACCGCAGGAGCGTCGCGGTTACGTAGGGCAATATCTACACGAAAGCGCATGCAGCCGACTGCGGAATTACGAATCAGCTCAATCACACTGGCAATGCCAAATTCAATCGCTGGGTCCGTCGATATCTCGGTGTCAACCACGACTAGAATATCAACGTAGGTATTCAGCTTCCATGGCTTCAAAGCCTCGATCAATGGACGCTTAAATTCAGGATTCAGTCGCGCATCTTTGAGAAATTCCTTTGCTGATAGCATAGCGATGTTCCTCTCTGCGCAATGGTTTTGTTGCTGCAGTAACTCAGGTTACACATGAGCCGCTGCATGGTCATTTCTCGTTTCTTGCCAACCTTCCCAACAGGTTCAGTTCCGGGCTCAGATATGAGAACGGGCAACCCCGCGCATACCCCCCATGGCTGTCCTTCGCCTCCTTATGACCGCGGAGGTACTGTAGATTTCTTGGGCGCTTTGCCCATCCCTTCGGCAAAAATATCCTCGGCGATCGTGACTCCAAGCGGGACGCCACCAATATTTTGAGTCAGGTCCGGCTCACCAGAACTGTCGAGTGCAAATGCATCAAACGACCAATGCACTCCCAAAAAAACACGCGAAAAACCGTTCTCTTCAATCATCTGCCAGAGACCACGTGGAAACCGTCGCGCGTGCTGTGGTCGAACAGTCCCAGCATTGTCCTGTGTCACCCCATTCAGCTCATCCGAAACAAACATGCCGGTAAAGACAGTGTCGTCGCTGTGGTCCCCCGCCGAAACACCATAGAACAACCGCACGATGTGAAACGCTGCTGCGCCAAACGTCGCGTGCCCAGAAGGATAGGCCGGAAAGGGCGGCGTGAAATTGCGGTCATGGCTGTTGCTCGCCGGCGCACCGAGTGGAAGCCAGCCTGGATCGCAATTATTATTGATGTTGGCCGTCGGCGTTGGGGCCGCCGGCCCCATAGATGCGTCGTGTTCGCGAATGCCCACTACAGGCCGCCATAAATCATGAATGTATTTCTGATCCCACGCCAGAATACCTGCATCACCCATTGCCGCATTGACGAACGCAAACAGACGGGCATTGTCGTCCACCGTATTGATTGTTCCCGTCCCAGGATTAACAACCTTCCTCGCAACTTCCCGGACGATCTGATTGTACAGGCGCGGCGGCGTCCCAATTTCCCGTGGGCCATCGTACGCCCAGTAGAGGCCGATGAGGGTCTCGTCCACTGAGCGCTTGCTGAAACCGGTAGGCAGCGTACCCATTAACTCAGGTGCGATGCCTTTGCCGCGTACTTGCCTCAGTGCAGCATTGTATTCAGTACTGCCATGTACCGGTGGAGCATCAAGCTCATGACGGTCTGTAATCGCAAAGCCTTTCGAGCGAGCGCCGTAGAACGGAGCATGGTAGCCTTGCGTGGGGTTGGCAGGATCAGGCCGATGGCCACCCGGATGCATCGATGCGGCATAACCATTGTCGCCGGCGTTGGGGTCTGATGCACGGTCAGCCAGCATCGCCGCGGCTACTGCCAACCCAAACGCGTGACCTTCAGCAAGGCCGGTACCACTCAAACCTGCTGCCTGATGAGCCGTGTCGAAGTAGGGTTTCTGTCGCGGATAGAGCGCGCCTAAACATGCATGCGCGGCAGCAGCCACGGCCGCTGCCGCATTGGCGCCTGGCGCAGGACTGGGCGGTGTGGGCAAGTAGCGTGGCAACCCTGCCCCGCCGACAACACCCGCATGTGCGTCATACATCGCTAGATGCACAATAGCCAACGCACGCGCGCTGAGCGTTGGCCCACCCTGCTCAGGACTAGGCTTCTCAGTCCCAGGTACATTGCTAAAATCGCGCCGATTTGCTTCCAACGCGACTTCGTTCCAATACAGTATGTGATCCATTTGCTCTCTCCTCTTCTGGTTTTTTGCTGGCAACCGGCCAGCGCGAATTACACTCTAGAAGCGTGTTGATGTCTCCACGAAGCATCTCGTGCGCCCTAACTTGAACTCTTCATGGATAACTGTTTGCCGCGATCACTTCGGATATCTGTCGAAACTGTCCGACTCCACATTCGTCAACAGCAAGGTCGATGCCAGCATGGGCACGAGAGCATCGAGTGATTTGATTGCATTTTTAACCTTTTGACTTTCGGCGTTGTATGTATTGCGGATTACGAATACACCTGCTACGCACATCTTCTGATCGTGGACGCCTGTATCGAAAGAGATTCATGAAGTGAATCAAATCCGATTCAATAGACGGCGCGGCAAATTTGTGGTTCGGCGATAGAGGGATGAAACGGGGATGACGGTCGTACATTGCACAAGACGGCGGATGTTCGAGCATGGATGGAGGCCCGTCTCCGAGTGCATGTTCACTTCACCCCGACCGGGGCCTCCTGACTGAACATGGTGGAGGCCTGGTTCAGTATCCTGACTCGCAAGTCGGTGCGCCGCGGGTCCTCTGACACGGTGGACGCGCTGATCACACATATTCAACGGTATATCGAACGGCGGAATGACTAACCCGACCCCGTTCGTCTGGACCAAAGAACCGGCCGCAATCATCAAGCAGGTCTTCCGGAGGGCACCTTAACCTGACTTTGGAGATGGGACACTAACCATAGCGACGTATGTATTGCCGCATAATTAGGGCACAC
>DAOLZE010000204.1:0-4923 GCA_035426125.1 Rhodocyclaceae bacterium | reverse complement strand
GGTCGCATTCTCACCGAAGAACAGCGGCATGTAGTACTCAATGCCGCCTGGCGCGACGCCGTTCGAGACATCCTTGTAAATCGCTACGCGCGAGGCATCACCCTCAAAAGTTTCGCGGAAGCGCTGACGAAAATGCGAACGTCCGCCGTTCGGTGCATCGTCGAGCGGGAACTCGCGCGCCGGCAACATGCGGATTTCCGGTACCGGGTACAGCGTGCGCTGGTTGTCGGCATCGAAGGTACGGATGCTCTCGATCTCTTCGTCGAACAGGTCGATGCGGAACGGTAGCACTGCGCCCATCGGGAACAGATCGATCAATCCGCCGCGCACACTGAACTCGCCGGGTGCCACGACCTGCGTGACATGCTGATAACCGGCCAGCGCCAGTTGCGCGCGCAGCTTGTCGAGCGCCAGGCGTTCGCCCTTCTTCAAAAAGAAGGTGTGCGCAGCGAGAAAAGCCGGCGGCGCGAGTCGTGTCAGCGCTGTTGTTGCGGCGGTCAGTAGTACGTCACAGGCACCCTGCGAAACGGCATACAGGGTAGCGAGACGCTCGGAGACCAGATCCTGATGTGGCGAGAAACTGTCATATGGCAGCGTCTCCCAGTCCGGCAGCAGATGCACGCGCAGTTGCGGCGTGAACCAGCGCACTTCCTCGCTCAGGCGTTGCGCATCGAGTGGACTCGCTGCAATCACCGCCAGCAGCCGTCCCGGCGTGGCCAGTTGGGCGATGCACAAGGCATCTGCCGAGCCGCTCAGGGTAGGCAAATCCAGACGTGCCCCGGCTTTCGGTAAACCCAAAGCAGCAATCTGCGGCAACAGCGCGGGAGTAGAGGCGGTCATGCGAATGGGAAGGTCGAAGCGAGGCTGTCAGCGCAGATGCGGGATGGCTTGATTATAAGTCATCCATCCCTTAGGCCGGAAAAGCCGATGGATCAATCCTTGTGATCTGGCATCAAAACTGGAAAGACTGGCGCGAATATAGTGGCATATTCACCTTGTGCTGGATGAATACACCGAATTATCATTGGAACGCATCAATACCAGAAGCCCATTTATTTCACCCGCTTTCCTTTCAGGAGAATTCTTATGAGATCTGCCTTGATTCGTATCCTGCTTGCAGCATCGGCATTGGCCCTTTCCCAATTCGCTCATGCAGTCGTATGTTCAGCGGGAGACAGTGCTTCAGTGACCTGGAAAGGGGCGGAATACCCGGCCAAGGTGCTCAAAGTTAACGAAGATCAGACGCGCTGCTACATCAAGTATGACGGATACGGCGACAACTGGAACGAATGGGTTGGCGAAGACCGCATCAGGGTCAAGGGCAAGGCTCCGGCAGAGGAAAGTTATACCTTCAATGTTGGCGACCCGGTGGAGGTGAAGTGGAAGGGAACCTGGTATCCGGCCAGCGTGCTGTCACGCAAGGGTGGCAAATACAAGATTCACTATGACGGATACGGCAGCAACTGGGATGAATGGGTAGGCAACGGCCGCATCAAAGCTAAATAACTTGAACAAGGCCAATTGACAGAACGCTCGTTATTCCGGGGACGCGTAGCGGAACCGGAATAACGAGGCATTCCAGTTGCGCTACGGCTTCTGTTCTTGGATCACCGGCAGCACCAGGCTTCTGCCTTCCTCCAAAAGTTGCGTGTATTCAGCCACTGGCAGCGGCTGACTGAAGTAGTAGCCTTGCATCTCGTCACAGCAATGCTGGCGCAGATAGTTCATCTGGTCTTTGGTTTCAACACCTTCGGCAATCACCGTCATCTTCAGGTTGTGGGCGAGGCCGATGATGGCGATGCAGATCGCTGCGTCGTCGGGGTCGGTAATGATGTCGCGAACAAAGGCGCGGTCGATTTTCAGGTGGTCAAGCGGAAAACGCTTGAGATAGCTGAGCGAGGAATAGCCGGTACCAAAATCATCGATGGAAAGACTGACGCCAAGCGCCTTTAGCTGATGCAGGGTGATGACAGCCCTTTCCACGTTGATCATCGCCGTACTCTCGGTAATTTCCAGTTCCAGCAAACCGGGGTCCAGACGATAACGTTGCAACGCCTGATGTATCGTCTGTTCCAGATTCTCCTGGCGGAACTGACGCGCCGAAAGATTTACCGCCACAGGTGGCACTGTCAGTCCGGCGTCGAGCCAGCTGCGCATCTGTTGGCAGACGCTATCGAGTACCCATTCACCCAGCGGTACAATCAAGCCGGTTTCTTCGGCCAGCGCGATGAAATCGGCTGGAGAAATCATTCCCATCTCGTTGTGCGGCCAGCGCGCCAGCGCTTCGGCACCCACAACCTTGCCGCTGGCGAGGTTGACCTTGGGCTGATAGTACAGACGAAGTTCGCCGAGTTCCAACGCCCGGCGCAAGGCTCCTGAGAGTGCGAAGCGGAATGAGACTCCTTGATTCATTTCTGCCGAGAAGAAGTGGAACATATTGCCGCCATCGCGCTTGGCGCTGTGCATGGCCGTGTTCGCCTGGGTCAGCAATGTCTCCGCATTTTCGCCGTCGCGTGGGTAAATGCTGATGCCGATGCTGGCAGTAATGAATACATCCCGCTCGTCCAGCCTCACCGGCTCGACAATCGCCTGCAGCAACTTGTGGGCAAGCGACACCACACTTTCGGGCTGCGTCAAATCGTTCACCACCACGCCGAATTCATCGGATGACAAACGTGCTACGGTGTCGCCTTCGCGCAGTTGCGCGGTAAGTCGCTGACCGATTCCGGCCAGCAACAAATCGCCGGCCTCATGGCCGAGGTTCTCGTTGATGCCGGTGAATCTGTCGAGGTTGAGCAGCAACACTACTGTATGACCACCAGAGCGGCCGGCATGAATGACCGACTGGCTGAGTCGATCGAGAAACAGATTGCGGTTGGCCAGGCCGGTGACGATATCGAAATTTGCCTGAAACTCCAGCTCGTGTTCAAAACGCTCACGCATCGCCGCATCGCGCAAGCTGACAATACCGTAGGCGAGGTCGTCGGCCAGTTCCTCCAGCAACTTGATTTCCGCCGGATCAAAGGCATCCGCCTCGGCGGCGTAGATACTGAGTACGCCGAACGTCCCTTCTTTGCTTTTGAGCGGCAGGGAAATGACCGACGAGATGCCAAATTCCTTTGCATCGGCACACCAGGGTGCGAAGCGAGGATTGCTCTGGATGTCATGTGCGACGTTGGGCGTGCCCTCGCGGATCGCCGTGCCGGCAGTGCCGCGGCCGAGATCTTCGTCGGCCCAAGTGAGTTGCAAGCGCTCGAAATAGCCCTTGGTCGTTTCTATCCCGGCATGGACCATGGGTTCTATGCTTCTCGCCGGGTCGTTCCGCGCAAAGCCCACCCATGCAAGGCGGTAACCACCGACGTCGATAATGTGACGGCAGATATTCTCCAGTAATTCGTTTTCGTTCGTTGTGCGAACCAGTGCCTGGTTGCATTCTGAAAGCATGTGCAAGGTGCGATTGAGCCGCCGCAGTTCCTTTTCGGCCTGTACGCGTTCCGAGATATCGCGTACTGTCGCAGTAATCAGCAAGCCGCCTTGACCGGTGAATGTCGAGAGGCTGATCTCGGCTGGGAAAATCGAGCCATCCTTGCGCCGGGAGACGCACTGGCCATTGGGCCCCATCATTCTCATGCGCGGCTGCCGGCTGTAGCCATGACGATGTTTCTGGTGAATATCACGCAGATGGTCGGGCACCAGTAACTCGATCGACTGGCCGATCAGTTCCTGCCGCGAGTAACCAAACAGGGCCTCCATCTGTTTGTTGATGATGAGAATATGGCCAGTCGTATCGCAAATGACAATACCATCGGCCGCCGATTCGAGCAGTCCGCGAAACTTTTCCTCGCTCTCACGTAGCAATGCATCGGCCTGCCGACGCTCCGTGATGTCGGCCACCACGCCCAGCATGCGCACCGGCTGTCCTTGCGTATTGAGCTGCACCTTGCCCTGGATACCTATCCAGCGCAGCTCGCCATCTGCCCGAAGGATACGTAACTCCATCTCGCATTGTCCGCTGGTCAATGCGTTTTCAAAGCATTGCCGGGCGCGCTCGCGATCCTCCGGGAGGACATGCTCCAGGAAGGTTTGTCTGCTCCACTCGGGCGCGGGCGCGGCGTAGCCGAAAATTTGCGCGTGACGCAGGGAGCGGATAGTCGTATTTTGTACCAGATCCATATCCCAACTGCCCAACTGTCCGCCGTCGAGTGCCAGCTCAAGCCGGGTATTGGCATCGGACAACGCCTTGATCTGGCGCCAGATCAGTTGTTTGCCGATGAACCATGCAGCAGCCAGGCCGATCAGGGCTATCGCCGCCATCGTCCACAGCGCCTTGGTAACCAGCGCATCGGCAGCGGCATACAGTGTCGCCACTGGCACATTGACACCTGTATAGATGCCGGAATCTGCATATTCCGCAGGCGGTGCAACAAAACCGAAAACACGTCGGACACCGTCAAACCCAGGTGTTTCCAGCGTGCCATCGCTGTCTTTGGCCACAATCGCAGCCGCCAGTGCTGGATCGGTAAACTGCTTTCCGGACAGATGTTCGTCATCCGGATAACGAAAAAGCAATTTGCCGGTATCGTCCCATATGAGAAAAGTCATGCCGGGGATGCGCTGAGACTGGGCCATCAACTGGCCATGCTGGTTCAGGTCAAGCAAAGCAACGATCAAGCCTGATGCTTGTCCAGCAGCATTCTTGATGGGCAGGGCAATCGGCAGGCTGTGCTTGCCGCTGTGGCGATCGAAGATGGGGCGATCCACTACGGCGCTGCCACTTTGCATCGCTTTCTGGAAATACGGCTGGTCAGCGTAGTTTTGCAACAATTGCACGGCCTGTGGCCCACTGCACCTGACAGCACCGTCGGTAGCCACGACAATGAGATTGGCAAGTTCCGCATTACCCGCCATCATCTGTGCGAGCCA
>DAOLZE010000203.1:0-4938 GCA_035426125.1 Rhodocyclaceae bacterium | reverse complement strand
CGACAGGCGGGTGCGCGTGCTGGCTTTCTCAAAAATCATCACCAGCGTGCGGTCGGCGAGCGGCCAGTAGCGCTGGTACGATTTGAACTGCTGCTTGATCAGGCGCGTGCGCTCGAAGATATATTCAAACTCGGCACCGGTGAAATCCTTGAACTGCAGAAAATGTCTGGGCGTGGCTGTCATGCGGGCTCTCCGACAAACGCACGGATCAGATGGGAAAGCTTCGTCACCAGTTCACGCGCATCATCGTCGCTGAAAATCAGCGGAGGCAGCAGACGCACAACCTTGTCAGCCGTCACGTTGATCAGCAGGCCAACCTCCAGTGCGCGGGACACCAGCGCAGCGCAGTCGCAATCCAGTTCAATGCCGATCATCAGGCCGTCGCCACGAATTTCACTGACGGCGGTAACACCGGTCAAGGCCTCGCGCAAGCCGGTGCGAATCGTTTCACCGAGCGCCAGAGCGCGCGTCATCAGACCGTCTTCCTCAATCACCGCCAGTGTGGTCAATGCGGCGACACAAGCCAATGGGTTGCCGCCGAAGGTCGAGCCATGATTGCCCGGTTTGAATACTCTGGCAGCCGCACCGGCAGCCAGACAGGCACCGATCGGCACGCCCGAACCAAGCCCCTTGGCCAGCGTCATGACATCCGGCAACACGCCGGCATGCTGGTGGGCAAACCAGCGACCAGTGCGGCCGATACCGCATTGAACTTCATCAACCATCAACAGCCAGCCATTGGCAGTGCAAATATTGCGCAGCCCCTGCATATAGGCATCATGCGCCAGACGAATTCCGCCTTCACCCTGGATCGGCTCGAACAATACGGCAACAACATTGGCATTATGGCGGGCAACCGCCTCGACCGCTGCGAGATCATCGAACGGTACGCGCACGAAACCCGTTACCAGCGGCTCAAAGCCGGCCTGCACCTTGCGGTTGCCGGTTGCCGACAACGTCGCCAAAGTGCGGCCATGGAAAGCCTTTTCCATGACAATGATGGCCGGTTGTTCGATGCCCTTGCCATGGCCATACAGGCGCGCCAGTTTGATCGCCGCCTCGTTGGCTTCACAGCCGGAATTACAGAAGAAGACTTCATCCATGCCGGATAACCCGGCCAGCTTGGCGGATAGCTGCTCCTGCTCACGAACCTGATACAGGTTGGAAGTATGGATCAGGCGCATCGCCTGCTCGGTGATCGCGCTGGTCAGCCGCGGATGGGCATGACCCAGGGTATTTACGGCGATGCCGGCCAGCGCATCGAGATAGCGGCGACCCACTTCGTCATAGATCGAGGAACCTTCGCCATGCGTGAAGGCAATCGGCAGACGGTTATAAACGTTCATCAGATACGACATGGCAACCCTGCAGGAATCAACCGTTCAAAATGGCAACGGCGGCTTGCGCCGCCGTGATCAGGCAACACCCGAACGAAGCAATGCCGCGACAGTTCGGACAATGACATCAAGGCATCCCGACAATAGCCAGAAACGCACAGATTCAAAATCTCACGAGCCCGCAGGAAGCGGCGCTCGTCATCGCATATCCCGCAAGGGGATTGCGCAGAATCAGAGCGCTTTGATGGCTGCCGACAAACGGCTCTTGTGGCGGGAAGCCTTGTTTTTGTGGATGATCTTCTTGTCAGCGATGCTATCGATGGTGCTCATCGATTCATTGAACACTGCCTGAGCAGCGGTCTTGTCGCCGGCAAGGATCGCCTTTTGTACTTTCTTGATTGCGGTGCGCAGGTTCGAACGCAGGCTCACGTTATGAGCACGCTGCTTGATCGCCTGACGAGCGCGCTTGCGCGCCTGAAGACTATTGGCCATGTGTATTATTCCAGCTAGGGCGTGAAAACCGGGCATTATATGGTTTTTCAAAAGGCTTCGCAAGCCGTTGAAGCCAGCTATCATTGTCGCATGAACCTGCTTCGGGCCCTCGCCACTGTCAGCGGCATGACGCTGCTGTCACGCATTCTCGGCTTTGTCCGCGATTCTGTCATTGCCCACATCTTTGGCGCCAGCATGGCCAACGACGCTTTCGTCGTGGCTTTCCGCCTGCCCAATCTGCTGCGTCGGCTATTTGCCGAGGGCGCGTTCTCACAAGCCTTTGTGCCGATTCTCGCGGAATACAAGAATCGCCAGGGCGTTGACGAAGCCAAGCGCCTTACCGATCATGTCGCCACGCTGCTGGCATTGACGCTTCTCGCAGTTACGCTCCTCGGTGTTGTCCTGACACCGCTGCTGATTTACCTGACCGCACCCGGCTTTGCCGCCGATGCCGAGAAGTTCGAACTAACCGTCAGCCTGACCCGCCTGACCTTCCCCTACATCCTGTTCATGTCGTTGGTTGCGCTGTCAGCCGGGATTCTCAACACCTGGAGCCGTTTCGCCCTGCCTGCCTTCACGCCGGTGCTGCTGAATATCTCCTTCATCGGCATGGCGCTGCTCGCGGCACCCTACTTCGATCCGCCGGTTCTGGCGCTGGCCTGGGCCGTGCTGCTCGGTGGCATATTGCAACTGGCGATTCAACTGCCAGCGCTGGCAAAGATCGGCATGCTGCCGCGCTTCTCATTCAGCCTGCGCGACCCCGGCGTCAATCGCATCCTCAAGCTGATGGCGCCAGCCGTACTCGGCGTCTCGGTTGCACAAATCAGCCTGCTCATCAATACCATCTTCGCCTCGTTCCTCCCCAGTGGCAGCGTCTCCTGGCTGTATTATGCAGACCGCCTAATGGAATTTCCTGCCGGCCTGCTTGGTGCGGCACTCGGCACGATCCTGCTGCCGAGCCTGTCAAAATGCCACGCCGACGGACGTCCGGAAGAATTTTCTGCGCTGCTCGACTGGGGTCTGCGCCTGACGCTACTGCTGACCCTGCCGGCCACGCTGGCGCTGGCGCTGCTCGGCGTGCCACTGATCGCCACACTGTTCGAGCATGGCGCTTTTTCAGCAGCAGATGTAATGCAAACGCGCAGCGCACTTCTCGCCTACTGCCTCGGCCTGGCTGGCATGATTCTCGTCAAAGTGCTGGCCCCCGGTTTTTATGCGCGCCAGAACATCCGCACACCGGTGAAAATCGCACTGCTGACGCTGACTGTAACGCAGTTGTTGAACCTCGTTTTTATCTTTGGTTTGCATCTCAATCATGCCGGACTGGCGTTGTCGATCGGCCTCGCCTCGTGCGTAAATGCGACTCTGCTCTACCGTGGCTTGCGCAGCAATGGTACCTATCTGCCGCAGGCAGGCTGGTCGATTTTTCTCGGCAAACTTGGCGCGGCCATGCTGGTCATGGGCATCGTCCTGTGGTTTGGCATAGGTGAAGAAGGTGCATGGCTGCACAAGGCCATGTCGCAGAAGATCATGCATCTCGCCGCTCTCGTTGTCAGCGGTGCCCTCACCTACTTTGTCACACTGGCCCTACTGGGGTTTCGCCCCGGCGACTTCCGGCAACACGGCAGACTTTGAATCTTTGAACACATCAAACAAAAAACAAAACGGGCAGCCCGCAGGCTGCCCGTTTTGTTTGTGGCTGAAAGCTCTGATCAGTGAGTCAACAACGGCACGATCAGCAGTGCCACGATGTTGATAATCTTGATCAGCGGATTGACCGCCGGACCGGCTGTATCCTTGTAGGGATCACCGACGGTATCACCGGTTACAGCTGCCTTATGCGCCTCGGAACCCTTGCCGCCGAAGTGTCCATCCTCGATGTACTTCTTGGCATTGTCCCAGGCACCGCCACCGGTCGTCATCGAGATGGCGACAAACAGACCGGTGATGATAGTACCGACCAGCACACCACCCAGCGCCTGCGCACCGAGCGTCAGGCCGACCACGATAGGCACCAGCACAGGCAGCAAAGAAGGAATCATCATTTCCTTGATGGCAGCCTTGGTCAACATGTCGACCGCGCGCGAGTAATCCGGCTTGGCAGTGCCTTCCATGATGCCCTTGATTTCCTTGAACTGGCGGCGCACTTCAACCACCACCGAACCCGCTGCACGCCCCACTGCTTCCATCGCCATGGCGCCGAAGAGGTAGGGAATCAGGCCGCCGATGAAGAGACCGATGATCACGTAGTGGTTCGACAGATCGAAGGTCAGCACGCCACGACCGGCAGCTTCCAGCGCGTGGGTGTAGTCGGCGAACAGCACCAGAGCAGCCAATGCAGCGGAACCGATGGCGTAGCCTTTGGTCACCGCCTTGGTGGTGTTGCCAACGGCGTCAAGCGGGTCGGTCACAGCGCGTACCGAAGCCGGCAGCTCGGACATCTCGGCAATGCCACCGGCATTGTCGGTAATCGGGCCGTAGGCGTCGAGGGCGACGATGATGCCAGCCATCGAGAGCATTGATACCGCAGCGATAGCGATACCGTACAAACCAGCCAGCTCGAAAGCACCCCAGATCGCGGCGCACACCGAGAGTACCGGCCAGGCCGTCGACCGCATCGAAACGCCGAGACCGGCGATGATGTTGGTACCGTGGCCGGTCGTTGAGGCTTCAGCGATATGCTTGACGGGCTTGAAATCGGTGCCGGTGTAATACTCGGTGATGTAGACCATCAGGCCGGTCAACACCAGACCGATGATCGACGACTCATACAATGCCAGCGCAGAAATCACTGTGCCGTCGGCCATCGTCAGACCGTTGGGTACAATCCAGGTGGTCAACGGGTAGAAAGCAATCAGCGCCAGCACGCCGGAGACAAACAGCCCGCGATACAGTGCGTTCATGATTTTGCCGCCGTCGCGCGCCTTGACAAAGTACACACCGATGATCGAGGCGATAATCGAAAACCCACCGAGCACCAGCGGATAAAGTGCGGCTTCGGCAGCATTGGCCTTCAGCGTCAACGCGCCGAGCAGCATGGTCGCGACGATGGTCACAGCGTAGGTTTCGAACAAGTCGGCAGCCATGCCGGCACAGTCGCCAACGTTGT
>DAOLZE010000202.1:0-4958 GCA_035426125.1 Rhodocyclaceae bacterium | reverse complement strand
GAACACAAGACCTGTCTGGTTCCCAAGGATGTGCAGTGGGCGGGCAGCGGTTTCCACAAGGTTCAGGCCTGAACGAAACCTTCCAAGCGATAGATACGAAAGAACTGGCTACAAGGTAGCGACATGCTAGAAATCGAGATCGACGGCAAGAAAGCGCAAGTACCCGACGGCAGCACGGTGATGGACGCCGCGCAGCAGGTGGGTGTCTATATCCCGCATTTTTGCTACCACAAGAAACTTTCGATTGCCGCCAACTGCCGCATGTGTCTGGTGCAGGTGGAAAAGGCGCCAAAGCCATTGCCTGCGTGCGCAACGCCGGTGACCAACGGCATGAAGGTGTTCACCCATTCCGATCTGGCCATCAAGGCGCAGAAGGGAGTGATGGAGTTTCTGCTGATCAACCACCCGCTTGATTGCCCGATTTGCGATCAGGGTGGCGAGTGCCAGTTGCAGGACATGTCAGTCGGTTACGGCCCGATGAAGAGCCGTTATACCGAGGAAAAGCACGTCGTCTTCCACAAAAATGTCGGCCCGCTGGTGTCGATGGAAGAAATGAGCCGCTGCATTCACTGTACCCGTTGCGTGCGCTTCGGTCAGGAGATCGGCGGCATCATGGAACTCGGCATGGCCAACCGCAACATGCATTCCGAGATCACAACCTTCCTCGGTCGTACGGTCGACTCCGAATTGTCAGGCAATATGATCGACCTTTGCCCGGTCGGCGCCCTGACTTCCAAGCCATTCCGCTATACCGCCCGTTCCTGGGAACTGCAGCGCCGCAAGTCGATCAGTCCGCATGATTCCGTCGGCGCCAATCTGGTCGTCCAGGTCAAGCACGACAACGTGATGCGCGTTTTGCCGCGTGAGAACGAAGCAGTCAATGAATGCTGGATTTCCGATAAGGAGCGTTTCTCCTATCAGGCACTGAATTCCGACGAGCGCCTCACCAAGCCCATGGTCAAGCAGGGCGGTCAGTGGCGCGAAGTCGACTGGAATGTGGCGCTCGACTATGTCGCGCATGGTTTGAAGGATGTTGCCCGCGAGAATGGTGGCGACGCGGTGGCGGCGCTTGCTTCACAAAGCTCAACGCTCGAAGAACTTCATCTCCTCGCCAAGGTCATGAAGGGGCTTGGTAGCGGCAATATCGATTTTCGCCCCCGTCAGAGCGACTTCGGCAGCGATTTCAAGCGCGCCGGCGCGCCGTGGCTTGGTTTGCGTCTTGAGGAAATCAAGGATCTTGATGCGGCACTGGTGGTTGGCTCATTCCTGCGCAAGGATCATCCGCTGATTGCCCAGCGCCTGCGCCAAGCGGCCAAGAAATACACCAAGGTCAGCCTCATTTCGGTAGCTGCCGACGATCAATTGATCGATCTGCACGCAAGTCTCTCCGCTGCTCCGGCCAGTCTGGCGAATACGCTGGCGGCGGTGGTCAAGGCTGCTGCTGAAATCAAGGGCGTCAGTGTTCCGGCGGGTCTGGAGGCTGTTGCGGCGTGCGAAACCAGCAAGAAAATTGCTCAAAGTCTTGTCGACGGCGAGAAGCGGGCCATTTTCCTCGGCAATGTGGCAACGCAGTCCTCGCAGGCAACGCAACTCCATGCACTTGCGATTGAACTCGGAAAGCTGACCAATGCGACAGTCGGTTTTCTGGGCGAGGGCGCCAACACGGTTGGCGGGCATGTGGGCTGGTCCCTGCCCTCCGGTGCCAACGCACGCCAGATGTTCGAGCAGCCGCGCAAGGCCTACGTGCTGATGGGGCTGGAGCCTGAATTCGATTGCGCCAACCCGCAACTGGTTGTCGGGGCACTGAAACAGGCCAGTCTTGTCGTCTTCATGTCCGCATTCAAACATGCAGCCGCGCTTGAATACGCCGACGTGATGCTACCGATTGCCCCATACACAGAAACCTCGGGTACGTTCGTGAATATCGAAGGCCGGGCGCAGAGCTTCAACGGGGTTGTCAAGGCACGCGGCGATTGCCGCCCTGCCTGGAAGGTATTGCGTGTCCTTGGCAACGTACTGAATCTGGACGGCTTTGCTTATGAATCCAGCGAAGCGGTACGCGACGAGGTGATTGGCAAGGGTACCGAGTTCGTTGCCGGTCTTGATAACGGATTGAACGGCGTGGCAATCAATCTGGATTTGATTTCAACAGGATTGCAGCGTATCGCTGACGTGCCGATCAACTTTGCCGATCCGATGGCGCGCCGTGCGCCGGCACTTCAGCAGACGGCTGATGCAGCGGCACCCGCGGCACGGATGAATGAAAAAACACTTGCGAAGCTGGGCGTTTCTGCCGGAGTCCAAGTCCGTGTCAAGCAGGGACTCGGTGAAGCGATTCTGACGGCCAGGATGGACAACGCGGTGCCTGACGACTGTGTCCGCGCGGCGGCCGCTCATCAAAGCACGACTGGCCTTGGTGAAATGTTCGGTCTCATTTCCGTGGAGCGTGCATAAATGGACGCACTGATGAATTTAGGGCAGGGAGTGTTCGGCGGTGCCTGGCCTGCGGTCTGGACATTGGTGAAAATTGTCCTGATCGTTGCCCCGCTCATGCTGAGCGTTGCCTATCTGACCTGGGCGGAACGCAAGGTAATCGGCTATATGCAGGTGCGTATCGGCCCGAACAGGGTGGGGCCGTGGGGTCTGATCCAGCCGATCGCCGACGGTCTCAAACTGTTGATGAAGGAAATCATCGTTCCGAGCGGTGCCAACAAGGGCATCTTCATCATTGCGCCAATGCTGGCGATTGCGCCGGCCCTTGCTGCCTGGGCGGTCGTGCCTTTCAATGACAGTCTGGTGCTGGCCAATATCGATGCCAGCCTGCTGTACATCATGGCCATTACCTCGATGGGTGTGTACGGCATCATCCTTTCCGGTTGGGCCTCCAACTCGAAGTACGCCTTCCTCGGGGCAATGCGAGCTTCGGCCCAAATGGTTTCCTACGAAATCTCGATGGGGTTCTCGCTGATCTGCGTCCTGATGGTGTCGAACAGCCTCAATCTGGTCGAGATCGTCAATGTTCAGAATCAAGGGCGTTTTGCCGATTGGGGCTTGGGATTCCTTTCCTGGAACTGGCTGCCTCTGCTGCCGATGTTCCTGGTCTATCTGATTTCGGGTGTTGCCGAAACCAACCGCGCGCCGTTCGACGTCGCCGAGGGTGAATCGGAAATCGTTGCCGGCTTCCACGTCGAATATTCCGGTATGGCTTTCGCCGTCTTCTTCCTGGCCGAGTACGCGAACATGATTCTGGTGTCGGCCCTGACATCGATCATGTTCCTCGGTGGCTGGCTTTCACCCGTCGGCTTCCTGCCGGATGGCGTGCTTTGGCTCTTCGCCAAGATGGCATTCATCCTGTTTCTGTTCCTCTGGTTCCGCGCCACTTTTCCGCGTTACCGTTTTGACCAGCTGATGCGTCTGGGCTGGAAGGTATTCCTGCCGGTCTGTCTGGTTTGGCTCGTTGTGGTGGGGGTCTGGATGATGTCCCCGCTCAATATCTGGAAGTGAGGAGAGATCAATGGGTTCGATGAAGGAAATCTTCAACAGCCTGCTCCTCAAGGAGCTGCTGAAGGGTATGTCGGTCACGGGCAAATATTTCTTTGCCCGCAAGATCACTGTTCAGTACCCGGAGGAAAAGACACCACAGAGCGCACGTTTCCGTGGCCTGCATGCCTTGCGTCGTTACCCGAACGGTGAAGAGCGGTGCATCGCCTGCAAGCTTTGCGAGGCAATCTGTCCTGCTCTGGCCATCACGATCGAGGCGGAGCCACGTGATGACGGTTCGCGGCGCACCACGCGCTACGACATCGATCTGACCAAGTGCATCTTCTGCGGTTTCTGCGAGGAAGCCTGCCCCGTGGATGCGGTGGTTGAAACGCGCATTTTCGAGTACCACGGCGAACGGCGCGGGGACCTCTACTACACGAAGCAGATGCTGCTGGCCAATGGCGATCGTTACGAGGCGCAGATCGCCAAGGATCGCGAACTAGATGCACCTTACCGATAACGGATACGAGCGATGGACTTTCAGACTCTAGTCTTCTTTTTCCTGTCGGCGATACTTATCGTTGCCAGTCTGCGTGTGATTACCGCACGCAATCCGGTACACGCGGCGTTGCACCTGATTCTCGCGTTTTTTACCTGCGGCGGAATATGGGCGCTCCTGCAGGCCGAGTTTCTGGCGATCGCGATCATTCTGGTCTATGTCGGCGCGGTCATGGTGCTCTTCCTCTTCGTGGTCATGATGCTCGACATCAATCTCGACCGCATTCGCCAGGGGTTCTGGAGCTATCTTCCCCTCGGGGCGATGCTCGGCATCCTGATGGTCATGGAAATGGGGCTGGTGCTGGGGAGCAAGTACTTTCAGGTGCCCGCGGCAGACGCGCTCATGCCTGCCGGCGTGTCCAACACCAAGGCCATCGGTGCCCTGATGTTCACCGATTTCGTGTATCCCTTCGAGCTGGCTTCTATCATTCTGCTGGTCGGCATGATCGCTGCGATCGTCCTGACTCATCGTGGTCCAAAGAAGTCGAAATACACCAATCCGAATCAGCAGGTCTTCGTCAAGGCGAAGGATCGCATCCGCGTACTGCAGATGCCGGTAGAAAAAGACTGAACCCGGGGCGCCAATGCTTACTCTTTCACTCTCGCATTTCCTGATTCTCGGCGCGATCATGTTCGCGATCAGCGTGGTCGGCATCTTTCTTAACCGGAAGAACCTTCTTGTACTGCTGATGGCCATCGAACTGATGCTGCTTGCGGTCAACATGAATTTCGTGGCCTTTTCGCACTATCTTCAGGATCTCTCCGGCCAGATCTTCGTTTTCTTCATCCTGACCGTGGCCGCAGCCGAATCGGCGATCGGCCTGGCCATCCTGATCGTGCTGTTCCGCAACCTGAAGAGCATCCACGTGGATGACCTGGGTAGCCTGAAGGGTTAACATGGAAATGCAAAAACTCTA
>DAOLZE010000201.1:0-4966 GCA_035426125.1 Rhodocyclaceae bacterium | reverse complement strand
GAACTGGCAGGTGTGCAGGTGACGCCGGTCGATTTGCCGCCCTATCCAGGCCATCCACTGGTGGTCGACGCGCGGCCGGCTGAAATCTGGTTCTACGGGCTGCTGCCTATCCTGATCCTGCTCGCCGCCTGGCTCCTGGCCCGAACCGGGCGACTACCCAAGCATTTCCGTAACCTGCAACAAGGAGAACTTCGATGAAACTTCGCATGCTTTCTGTTTTATTTGCCGCCATCTTCGCGGCTCCTGCACTCGCTGCATCCTCTGTACAAAGTTTCGATACTGAAACCGTCGGTGCCGAACCCAAGTCCTTCACTGCCGCAGTGGGCAACTGGGTCATCGTCGACAATGGGGGAAATAAGGCGCTGTCGGTCAATGGCTCGCAGTGGGCACGCGGCCAGACCTCGGCCGGGCTGGCCGACAAGGCTCGGGCGCTGTACGGAGAGCGCTACGCCGAGTTTCTTGACAATGTTCAGTCTTACGCCTACTTCCCCATCGCGGTAATGAACGAAGTGGCTGACTTCCGCAATGGTGCAATCACCCTGCGCTTCAAGGGTGTGGCCGGGCGTATCGACCAAGCTGCCGGCATTCTCTTCAATGTCCAGCCCAACGGTGACTATCTCACCCTGCGCGCCAACCCGCTTGAAGACAATCTGGTGCTGTGGCAATACGTGAAGGGCAAGCGTTCGTCGGTGAAGTGGGTGCGCAACACGCCGTCACCCAGCGGCCAGTGGCATGAACTGAAGCTGACCGTCGTTGGCAACAAGGTCCAAGGTTGGTTGAATGGGGTACTCACCCTCAGTCACGATCTTGAAAAGCCAGTGTCAGGTCGCATCGGCTTGTGGTCCAAGGCCGATAGCGTGGTGTATTTCGACGATTTCCGGGTCGAGCAGATTGCTCGATAGGACTCAAAGCCATGCTTCGCGTAAAACGGAATTTGCTACTCGTCGCGATGACCGTGATGCTCCTGGTCGGTTTGGGCACATGGGTGGCCTTTCGTTTCCTGGTCGGCGAGGCGCCGCCAACCGAGCCCGAATACCTGCCATCTGTCAGTGCCGCTAGCGTCAGCATAGCCGCTGAACCGGCCACGCCAGTCCGTGCGACTGATGGCGCATTGGTGTTCGATTTCGAGTCCGAAACCCTTGGTGCGGAACCGAAGAGCGTCATCCCGACTGTCGGTCAGTGGATCGCGGGTGTCGATGGCAAGGAGCGCGTGCTGGTCGTGGACGGCCGCGGCTGGTCGCGGGGACAGCCTTCGGCCGGGCTGGCCGACAAGGCCCGCGCCCTCTACGGCGAGCGCTACGCCGAGTTTCTCGACAACGTCCAGGCCTACGCCTACTTTCCGCTGGCCGTGGCACAGGGCATCGACGATTTCCGCGCCGGGGAGATCGAACTGCGCTTCAAGTGCGTTGCTGGACGCATCGACCAAGCAGCAGGCATCGTCTTCAACCTGAAGCCTAACGGCGACTATCTTGTACTGCGTGCCAACTGCCTCGAAGACAACCTCGTCCTGTTCAAATACGAGCGCGGCAGCCGGAGTTCGGTCAAGTGGATACGCAATACGCCGACGCCATCCAAGCAATGGCATGATTTGAAGTTGGTTGTTCAAGGGAAGAACATCAAAGGCTATCTAGATGGGAAACTGTATCTGGAACACGCCTTGTCCGAACCGGTTTCGGGGCACATAGGCCTGTGGTCCAAGGCCGACAGCGTTGTGTATTTTGACGACATTCGTGTCGAATCGACCGGCCGAAACGAGTAAGGTCATGCATAGATGGCATCCATTGAACGTACCGCCTACCCACGTTTCAAACGCAATCCACTCGCTAAAGAGTTGGATGCGCTTTACACCCCGACCAACGATGAGCTGAGTTTCGCGAGAGCTTTGGCCCGCAAGGCTCAGTCGCGATTCGGCCTCCTGCTATTGCTCAAATCGTTCCAGCGCCTCGGCTATTTTCCTGCTCTGGTGGATATTCCGCTCGCCATCGTCCAGCATGTGCGGAACGTGAGCGGAATAGATGACGAAATTTCGCCAATCTATGCGGAATTGCGGACCTTGTATCGGCACCACCAGGCAATCCGTGATCGCTTGGCGGTCACCGCCTGGAGCGAAGACGGATTGCATGCGGCTAGCGAGGCCATGTCGGCGGCTGCCGAAGTCATGGACAACCCGGCTGATCTTATCAACGTCGCCATTGAAGAGCTGGTCCGCCAGCGCATCGAGTTGCCCGCCTTCAGTACGTTTGACCGTATGTCGCGGCGCATTCGCACACTGGTCAATGGGCGCTTTTTTGCGGCGGTGATGGAGCGTTTATCCGAGACCGAGCGCGAACAACTCGACGCTTTGCTGGAGATCGGCAACAGTCCCCAGAAAAAAACGCTGTTCTTCGCTCTCAAGCAGTTACCGAAGCGCTCTTCACTGGAGCATTTGCAGGATCTGCTGGACCATATCGTCAAACTCTCAGATACGGTAGGTGCGGATCACCATCTGTCAGGTATTCCGTTCGCCAAGATCAAACATTTTGCTGCCGAGGCCAAGGCACTGGATGCCGCAGAACTCAAAAAATTCGCGCCGCCCAAGCGCTATGTCCTGATACTGAGCCTGATTCACCGTGCCCGTGTGCAGGCCCGTGATGATCTGGCGGAGATGTTCATCAAGCGGATGAACCACATTCACCGGCGCGGTAAGGACGAACTGGAGCGCCTGCGCATAAAATTCCGCCAGAAGACCGAGCATCTCGTCGCCACCCTGGCGGACGTCATCCAGGTGCTGGAAACCCAGTCAGCAGACGAGGTGGCCGGGAAAACCATTCGCTCCCTCTTGGCGACCCGGGGCGGCACCAAGGCCCTACAGGATGACTGCGACGCGATCAACGCGTTCAGTGGCGACAACTACTTCCCGCTGCTGTGGCGTTTCTATCGCAGCCATCGACCGACGCTGTTCCGTATGGTGCATTTGCTGACGATGACCTCGACCAGCGAAGACCAGTCGCTGATGCAGGCACTGGATGTTCTGCTTGAATACGAGAACCGCAAAGGCGCCTGGATTGATGTCGAAATCGATTTTTCCTTCACCAACGAACGCTGGAAAAGGACGGTGGTGGTGAAAACCGAGGATGGCGAGCGAATCAGCCGTCAGCATTTCGAGGTTTGCGTGTTTTCTGCGCTGGCGGCAGAAATCAAGTCGGGAGACGTGTCGATTCAGGGATCGGAGGCCTATGCCGACTATCGCGACCAGCTTCTTTCATGGGATGAATGTGAGCCCTTGGTGGGCGACTACTGCCAGCAGTTGGGGTTTCCGGAGGATGCGCCCGGATTTACCCAAGGCTTGCGTGATTGGTTGACGGAGACTGCGGTCGAGGTGGATAGCGGATTTCCCGAGAATAAAGCGTTGGGGATTGATGAATTCGGTCTCCCGGTACTCAAACGGAGTGGCCCGCGGGAACCGAAGGCATCCGCCCGTGCCCTGGAAGCGGCTCTGCTGCAACGACTGCCCGAGCGCAATGTCATTGACGTACTGTGCAACGTTGCTCACTGGACCAGTTGGAACCGGCACTTCGGGCCACTATCTGGCTCCGATCCAAAGATCGAGAATCCCGGTGAGCGCTACATCCTCACCACGTTTACGTATGGCTGCAATCTCGGGCCGGCCCAGGCGTCACGTCATCTGCGCGGCGCGGTGACACCGCACATGCTGTCGTTCATCAACCGACGGCATTCCAATGCCAACAAGTTGAATGCGGCACTAAAAGACATCATCAACCGCTACCACCTCTTTGATCTGCCCAAGGTCTGGGGGGAAGGCAAATCAGCAGCCGCCGACGGCACCAAATTCGATATGTTCGACCAGAACCTGCTGGCGGAGTACCACATCCGCTACGGCGGCTATGGCGGGATCGTCTACCACCACGTGGCCGATAACTACGTCGCACTGTTCAGCCACTTCATTCCCTGTGGGGTTTGGGAGGCGGTCTATATCATTGAGGGATTGCTCCAGAACAAATCGGACATCCAGCCAGATACCGTCCATGCCGATACCCAGGGGCAATCTGCACCGGTTTTCGCGCTTGCTTACCTGCTGGGTATCAAGCTGATGCCGCGCATCCGCAACTGGCACGATCTGGTATTTTTCAGGCCGACCAAGGAAACCAGCTATCAGCACCTCGACATGCTGTTCAAGGATGTCATTGACTGGGAATTGATCGAAACCCACTGGAAAGACCTGTTGAGGGTCGTATTGTCGATCAAGGCCGGCAAGATTTCGTCGTCGACCTTGTTGCGCAAGTTGGGTAACTACAGCCGCAAGAACCGGCTCTACCAGGCTTTCCGGGAACTTGGACGGGTAGTGCGAACGGCCTTCCTGCTGAGCTATATCTCCGACATGGAGCTACGCGAACAGATCACAGCGACGACCAACAAGGTAGAAGCCTACAACGGCTTCTCCAAATGGCTGTTCTTCGGTGGGGAAGGGATCATCGCGGACAACGACCCCGAGGAGCAAGAGAAGGTCATCAAGTACAACGACCTGGTGGCCAATGCCGTAATTTTCCACAACGTGGTAGATCAGACCCGTATCTTGCGTGAGTTGAAACAGGAGGGATTCCCGGTAAATCGGGAAGATGTCGCCACGCTCAGCCCTTATGTGACAAGCCATATCAAGCGCTTCGGGGATTACATTATCGATCTTGATACGGTCCCTGAACCTATAGATTCGTCATTGCCAATCTGACGGTCTCTGACGCGCAACGAGGGTTTTCTGCGTTAAGTCCTATTTTTACATGTATGTCGGCTGTACCCGTATCATGTCCACAATCGCTACTTAGCCTCTGAAGCCTGAGTGGGGAATTTAAATTGAATCGATATGTAACATATAATAATTTATTATTTAACATAATACAAATTATGCGCGACATTGTACGCATAAAAAAACCTCGGTTTTAATTTGCCGAGGTTTAACTTATTCAACTGG
>DAOLZE010000200.1:0-4967 GCA_035426125.1 Rhodocyclaceae bacterium | reverse complement strand
GCGAAACCCAGTACACCAACACCCCAACTGTGTTTACCAATCGAATCACGCGTTTCTTCAAGCAAACGCCGGGCTTGCGCCTCGGCCATCAGGGACAGCGCCAGGAAAGGTAGCGCACCGTTTTCGGCCACCGCACAGGCAAATTCTGCCGTATCGCTGACACGGGTCATCGGCCCTTGTGCAATCGGATAGCGTGTCCCGTGCGCCTGCGCCAGCGGGCTGTTCTCATCGAGCAGTTTCAGCGCAGTTGCCTGACGAATATGGCCCACAGCACTCATGCGCAGGGTATGCAGCAAGCCTTCGGCATTGGTGCATTGCGTCGCCAAAGGCTTCGCCAACGCCGCATCCTGGCCGACCGGAAGCAGCACAGAATCTGCCAGCAACTGACGTGCTTCCGGCGCAGAGAGTTCCGTATATTCAGCAACCGCCAGGCCCGGACGCGAATAAACACCATAGCCGCCCAGCAGACGCGTTTCGCTGCCGTCCATGGAAGCAATGTCAGATTTAATTTCTTCCGGCAGGGAACATTCCGCCAGCAATGCCATCTGGCTATCGAGCACCACGCCAAAGGCACCGCCGGCAATAACACCGGCCGCCGTGTGCAAACCGATACCGCCCTGACACCAGACAGGAACCTTGCGGTCCGCCGCCAGTTCAAGAATGCGCTGCAATAATATGAAGCTGCTTTCCTCTCCGATCAACCCGCCGCTTTCCTGACCTTTGGCAATCAGGCCCAGCGCGCCGTCGGCAAGTGCAGATTTTGCCTGCTCCAGAGAAGTCACCTGAACCAGCACCGGGAAGCACGCACGCCAATTCCCGATCACATGTCCGGCGCCAAGGATTACGAAAGCTGTGTTGACAGGAATATCGTCGGGGCTGATCTCGACATGGTCCGGAATGCGGATACCGCAGCAGGCTGAAGCCATGCGGGAAATGCCGGAAAAAACCTCGCCCCACTTGGCCGGATCGCGGCCTATATCGACGGCAATTGCCGCAGCCTGCTTGCAGAAGGCGCGCGCCAGCCGGAGATCGGGGGTTTCGCACGGAGTGATGCCGAGAAAGCGCAAGGATTCCGATTCGAAGTCCCTGCGCAGATGTCTCCAGGCAGAAAAATCTGCCGTGCAGTTTGACGAAGGATCCGAGAACATCCGTGTGTTCCTCTTAACAAAACCGATCATACATTTACTACGAGCCCAGCGATTGACGCTGGCCGAAAATGTGATCGATTCCCCATGGACATCAACACGACCTCCATCAAGGACTGCTCAAGTCACCATTGATGACAAAAGCATCGAGCATGAACGATGAGAAAAATACTTCACCCGTTTCGACAACGCATGTAACTCATCGATCGAGGAAAGACCATCCGACGTTCCGCAGTGCCAGGAAATCTTCCCATACGCATCAATTCGGTAGATAACCGGGGAATGCATATGGAAAGTTTCGGATTATTGTTATCTTGCCAAACCAGGAATGTCCAGGTTCCGGAAACCTCAGCGGAAAGACAGTATGGAAATCTCTGTCCCGGACAAACCGCACCCCTCCTCCATTCGTGCGAATTTTACTCTCTTTTTTACAAACACCTGCCCTTCACGATCCCAATTTCGCGAGCAAAATAATCTACACCCATGAAATACATGCAAGACATAAATACTGCCGATAGCATTTAAGCACCTCGCATTTCCAGCTCCTCCCAGCGCGACAACATCTGCGCCAGTTCGCCGTCAATCATGTTGGCGCGTGTTTGCAGGCGCTTGGCCTCCTCAGGCATATCCCGATAGAGCGTGGCATCCGCCAGGCGAGTGACAATCGTAGATCGCTCAGTTTCCAACGCACCGATTCGATCAGGCAGAGCTGTCAGTTCCTGGGTTTCCCGGTAATTGAGCTTGTTTCGCTGCCTGGCAGGCGAAGGCGGAGACGTCGACAACGCTGCAATCGGCGCCCGGGCCGGCGATGCGTTGGTGGATACATTCGCGGCAGTATCACGCGGTGCCCTGCGTTTTGCCGCCAGCCAATCGTTATAGCCTCCCGCATATTCACGCCAGATGCCATCACCTTCGGCAACAATACACTGTGTGACAACATTATCGAGAAAGCTTCTGTCATGGCTAACCAGGAACAGGGTTCCCATATATTCCTGCAACAGCGATTCGAGGAGCTCCAGCGTCTCGATATCCAGGTCATTGGTTGGCTCATCGAGCACCAGAACATTGGCAGGCCTCGCAAAGAGCCGCGCCAGAAGCAGGCGATTGCGCTCACCACCCGATAGCGACTTGACCGGTGAACGCGCGCGCTCCGGTGCAAACAGGAAATCACCGAGATAACTGATGACATGCTTGCGCTGACCGGATATCTCGACAAAATCAGAGCCGGGACTGATCACATCGACCAGCGCGGCTTCTTCATCAAGTGCGCTGCGAAACTGATCGAAATATGCGACCTCCTGTTTGGTGCCCAGACGTACACTTCCGGAATCTGCCGGAATCTCGCCAAGAATGAGTTTCAGCAAGGTGGTCTTGCCGATGCCATTCGGGCCGATCAAACCGATCTTGTCGCCGCGCAGGATGCGGCAACTGAAGTCGCGCACAATTATGCGTTCTCCATAGCACTTCGTCACTCCTTCGAGTTCGGCAACCAGCTTCCCGGATTTCTCGCCACGCGCCAGATTCAACTCGACGCTGCCAAGCCGATCACGCCGTGCCGAGCGCTCGCGCCGCAAGCCTTCAAGCCGCAGCACGCGACCTTCGTTACGAGTACGTCGTGCCTCGACACCCTTGCGAATCCAGACTTCTTCCTGGGCGAGGAACTTGTCGAACTTGGCATTCGACTGTTCTTCAGCCGCCAGCTCGGCGGCCTTGCGCTCCTGATAGGCATTGAACGATCCGGGATAACTGGCCAGGCGACCGCGATCCAGCTCAACAACCCGGGTCGCCACGGCATCGAGGAAACTTCGATCATGGGTGATCACCAGCACCCCACCGCGGAAATCACGGATCAGCGACTCCAGCCAGGAAATACCATCGATGTCCAGATGATTGGTCGGCTCATCAAGTAACAGCACGTCCGGCTCGCTGGCAAGCGCCTGGCCAAGTGCAACACGCTTGATGCCACCACCGGAAAGCGTGGAGATTTTGGCTTCAGCATCCAGCCCGAGCCTGCTGATAGCCTGCTCAACACGCCTGCTCAGGAGCCAGCCATCCGCATGATCCAGCTGCTCCTGCAATTCCTGCAATGCTGCGAGATTCACTACAGAAGGGTCAAGCGCAACAGCGTGTGCCGTCTCATGATAGGCCAGCAGCAAGCGGCTCGCCGCGCCCAGCCCCTGCGCAATGACTTCAAAAACGCTGCTTTCCGGGAGGAAAACAGGCTCCTGCGGCACATATGCCAATCGCATTCCCGGCTGGCGCCATACAATTCCGTCATCGAGACTGACCGAGCCCTCCAGCACACGCATCAGCGATGATTTGCCACAACCATTCCGGCCAATCAGGGCAACCCGTTCTCCGGGATCAATCTGAAATGCTGCATGATCGAGTAGCGCTACATGTCCAAAAGCCAGACAGGCATTTTCCAACGTCAGCAGAGGCATATTGTTGACCGGGCAGAATTCATAAAATACAAAAAATAATAAAAGACGACAGCAACATCCCGTTTCCCGTAGATACCCTGCAGGAAAACTGGCACGATGACAGGTCAGCCGCTAGAATACGCGCCGTAGAATGAAGGGCGCTCCCCGTAGCACAATGGATAGTGCACATGCCTCCTAAGCGTGGGATACAGGTTCGATTCCTGTCGGGGGGACCAATCCTACAACACCCGCAACCACACACCGCGACGCAGTAATGCTGGCCCCTGCTCCAGCTGGCCGGCCGGTCAATTTGACGATACAACGGCAGATCGGGTGCAACAAATCGACTTACGTTTACTTGATGCGCGTGAGCGTTGGCCGACCTGAAGGTGGTGGAACCGGCTCATGCACCTCATCCGTTGCAGTCGACTCTGACGTTCCGGATACAGTATCAGTCTCATCAACCGGAATGGCTACGCCATCGGTGGACGACATCTCAAAAGCCATGCCCTGACCATTTTCGCGGGCGTAGATGGCGACAACATTTTCGATGGGAACCGACAAGGTTTGCGCCACACCGTTGAACCGCGCAGAGAAGGTAATAATCTCGTTACCGATGGACAGCTGATGCGTGGCTTCAAGGCCTAGATTAAGGACGATCTGACCATCCTTGGCATACTCGCGCGGTACGCGAACGTGCGTATCAATTTTCGCCACCAGATAGGGGGTGAAGTTCTGATCCAGACACCATTCATGAATGGCGCGAATCAGATAAGGCTTGGTTGAGGCAATCGCTGAAGTCTGGGGCATGATGGCCCGCCGGCAAACCTAGCGGCGCATGACTTTTTCAGAAGGCGTCAGGGCATCGATAAAGCCTTGCCGACTGAAAATTCGCTCGGCATACTTCATGAGCGGTGCGGCAGCCTTGCCGAGTTCGATGCCGTAATGATCCAGACGCCACAGCAACGGCGCAATCGCCACGTCAAGCATCGAGAACTCATCACCAAGCATGTGTTTCTGCTTGGTAAAAATCGGTGCCAGTTCGGTCAGGCGGTCACGGACATGAATTCGTGATTTTTCCGCTGATTTGAGATTTTTTTCCAGAATCTCAATATGGCTGAAAAGCTCATGCTCCATGGTGAACAGAAGTTGCCGCGCACGCGCACGCATGATCGGATCTGGCGGCATCAATTGCGGATGCGGAAAGCGCTCATCGATATATTCGTTGATGATGTTCGATTCGTACAACACGAGATCGCGGTCGACCAGCACCGGAACACGGTTGTATGGATTGATGACCGCGATATCCTCAGGTTTATTGAACAGATCGACATCGATCACCTGGAAGTCCATCTGCTTTTCGTAGAGAACGATGCGGCAGCGATGGCTAAACGGACAC
>DAOLZE010000199.1:0-4970 GCA_035426125.1 Rhodocyclaceae bacterium | reverse complement strand
CGGAACTGATGGAAAGCTGAAAAAGCGAGGGTTGGCGCGTCGCGCCAACCCTCGCTTTTTATTTACAGAGACTTTGTTACACAAGCGGTTGGTCTGGTTTTGCCGGCGCTGCTGCTGGATCTGCGCGACGCGCATCGAAGTCGATTGCCCGCTGTGCAAACTGTTGTTCGGCCTCGAAGGTAAGCCGTTGCACTGCGTCCGATAAGGGCAGCCAAATCGGCATAAATTGGGCCTCATCTTTTCGGCTACGGCGCATCGTACGCGGCGATGTCAGCCGCATGAGAAAATAATGCTCGGTGCGCACGAAATCATCGCCCTGAAACTTGAACCGGACAACCTGACTGCCTAAATCGTCCAGAATCTCCAGATCAGCATAGCCGCTCTCTTCAGTGGTTTCGCGCAACGCAGCTTGCGCCGGCGTCTCACCTGGATCGATGTGCCCTTTGGGGAGGCGCACTTCATGCTGCAAAGGACGATCCAGCAACAACATGCGCCCCTCCTCGATGATGACGCCGCCCGCCGCGCGGTATTCTTTAAGCGCCATTTTCCACCCTCTGCTCCATCCCCTGCTCGACAACGACGAAGAGTTGACCTGCAAGTTCGCTCCCCAGCATTTGCGTGAGCGAAGAAACGTGATCGCCGTTGCCTTTGCGCAGCTCCAGCGTTACGGGGCCATTGAACGGTGCAGCATCGACGAGCTTGACCGTGCACCCCGGCTCCAGCCGGAGTTGGGCGAGGTAGCGCAGCACGCGCGCGTCGGAGCTGCCCACGCGCCGTAAAATTCCACCCTGGCCCGGCGCAAGCTGCGTCACCGGCATAAGGGGTTCAAGCTTCATGGCGCCGTCTTTGCGCGGAATGGGGTCGCCATGTGGGCAATGGGTGGGATATCCGCACAGTCGATCCATGCGATCCTCGAATGCGGCACTGATCGAGTGTTCCAGCCGGTGCGCCTCAACATCCACCTGATCCCACGTAAACCCCATCACTTTAATGAGAAAGACCTCCAGGAGACGATGCCGGCGCACCAGTTGGAGGGCAGCCAACTCTCCCTGCTCTGTCAAGGTGATGCCGTCGGCATTCGAGCGGTCAACGAAACTCGACTCTTCCAGGCGTTTCAACATGCTGGAGACGGCCGCCGGTGAAACATGCATTTTTTCCGCCAGGGCTGAAGTTGTCACCTTATCAGTGACGCGGGTGCGTTGTCCCCCCAGTTTGTAAATGGCGGCCAGATAATCCAACATGCCGTCGGTTGTAATTCCGCAGAACGTTTGCATCGAATTTTTCTCATATTGCTTAGAATTATTATCTTTGCGATTATACGGTTTGCGTTGTGGCTTTGTCAATCTCACCATCAGTCATGATACAATCTGCGGCTATGGAGTCAGCCGATCGTCCACCATCCATTTCATCTCAACCCGTAGCACCTCCTGAGCAGACCGGACTGGCGCTGCTGGTGGAAGGTTGTCGCCAACTTGACATTCCATTGTCGGCCGCGGCGCTTGCGGCCTTCGAGACCTATTATCGTGAGCTTGTGCTTTGGAACGAGCGATTGAATTTGACCTCGATCGTGGCGTACGAAGAAGTGCAGACCAAGCACTTTCTTGATGCGCTGGTGAGTCTGCCGCTGCTTGCCGAAGAATTGGGGGAATCGTTGCCGCTGCCGCAACTGCGCGTGCTTGATGTGGGAACCGGGGCTGGCTTTCCAGGCATTCCGCTCAAGCTCGCATGTCCGGCATTGGCGGTCACATTGATGGATGGCACGCAGAAGAAGATCGCCTTTCTCGAACACCTGAAGGACGCGCTGTCGCTTGCGTCCGTCTCCCTGGTGCACGGACGCGCCGAGGAATTAGGCCGCACCCCAGAGCACCGCGAGCAGTACGACATTGTGACCGCGCGGGCGGTGGCGCCGTTGGCTACGCTGGCCGAGTATTTACTCCCGCTTGTGCGCAAGGGGGGATTGGCAGTGTTTTACAAGGGGCCATCCGCGCCGGAAGAGTTTATGGCGGCGCGGCGCGCCATCAAGACAATGGGCGGCGACGCCGTACGCCTGGCGCCGGTCGAGGTGCCGTTTTTAGAAGAGCGCCGTTTCTTATTGCTCGTGAAAAAAATAGCCGCCACGCCCGCGCAATATCCACGCGGCCAGGGACTTGCGCGTAAGCGTCCGCTCGTCTGAACGTCGCCGGCATTATAGATCGTCGATGCAGCCCTGATCTAAATAAAACGTCATGTGTTGGAAGTGAATGACAGGATCAATATATTCCACACGCACATGGGGCGGTGCGGTGAGCGTGATCGGGGCGTAACAGAGGATGCTTTTGATGCCGGCGGACACCGCTTCATCGGCGACGCGCTGCGCCGAGGTGGCGGGCGCAGCGATGATCGCAATCTGACAGCGATAGTGGTCGATCACAGCAGCCATTGCTTCGATAGACTGCACTTCAACATTGCCGATCAAATTGCCGAGCTTGGCGGCGTCGTTGTCGAATACAGCGACGATCCGAAACCCGCGATGTTCAAAGCCGCTGTAGCTGGCCAGGGCATGGCCGAGATAACCGGCGCCGATCAGAATCACCGGCCATAGACAATCGACCTTCAAAATTTTTTCCAGTTGATTGCATAGATAGCCGACGTTGTATCCGGTGCCCTGCTTGCCAAACTCGCCAAAATGGCTCAAGTCCTTGCGGATTTGCGCCGAACTGATGCCAAGCAACTGCCCCAGTTCCTGGCTAGAAGTGACGACTGCGCCTTGTCCGTGGAGAAGACGCAACGTGCGTAAATAGATGGGAAGACGACTGATGACAATATCAGGAATTTCGTTCGAGGCAGGTGTTGGCAGGCTCATGCTGTAGTAGCTTGGTATGAATATTGACACAGGACGGAATGACGACTTTGCACATTTTATCACAAATGGACAGAGCACGCCAAGCTGTCAGAAAATTTGTTGGTTCAATGGGAATTCAATGAGTGCGATGCCAGGCGCCGGGGGTGAGTTGCCCACCTTTCCTTGAAGCAGGTGGCTTGCAGCTCGGCCACAAATTATTTTAGAAAGCTAGCGAATATAGTCAGGACGTGCGTGTCACTGGTCAACAGAGGTAGAGCCTTACACCCGCTGACCAGTGACACGCACGTTGGAGATAGACTTACATATTCTGCACGAGTGTGGGTTCGCGATCGATCTGGTTGCGCTGCGGGAGACAGTACCCCTGTCCGCGCACTGTCAGAACGTAGCGCGGATTGTCGGGATCCGGTTCGATCTTGCTGCGCAAGCGTCGCACATGCACCCACAACGATTCGACCGTGCCTTTGCGCGTCGGGTCCCAGACTTTCGACAACAGAAAGCCAGGCGACAGTACGCGACCGCGATTATGATAGAGAATGTTCATAATGCGGTTTTCCGTCGGGGTCAGCGTGATCTGCTTGTCATCCATTACCGCGTATTGTTGGGAGAAGTTGATGCGCAGGCGATCATCGATCTGGAGTTCCGGCTCTAATGTGCGTTCGGGGGCAACGCGCATTAGAACGCGTCGGATGCGCGCCAGCAGCTCGGAAAAGGCAAAGGGCTTGGTCACATAATCTTCGGCGTAGCGATTGAGTCCTTCGACTTTGGTGTTCGTATCGGAGAGAGCGGACAAGAAGATGACGGGGATGTCACCCATCTGGCGCAATTCGTCCGCTACGACAAAGCCATCCATGCCAGGCATCATGATGTCAAGCACAGCCAGATCCGGCAGTCCTTCCTTGGCCACCATCTCAATTGCTTCCTGACCGCCGCCTGCCGTCAGGATGGTATAGCCTTCGCGTTGCAGACGCAGGCTTAACATCAGCCTGGTGTCCGCAGCATCATCGACAACGAGAATCCGTGCGCTGTCATGATTGTTGTTGATTGTTCGAACTCGATTGTCCATGGTTGAATCCATTCCTTACCTGAAATTTATCCTTTGCCAATGCTCTCCTAAGCTGAATTTCGTATATTTTCCTGTGCACTCACATTTCAGCCAGCTAATTTCAGAAACAAGCGACTGGCGAGTGCGCAAACTACCTGGTGGGGAGTATCGATTCAGCTTTTGTGCTAAGATGCCTTTGTATCCTACCAACTTATAGTAGTAAATAACCTTACATCTACCTGTCAAACCATAGAGGCTCCGGTCGATAAAACTATGAATCGTAAGTCAACATATCAACTAAAGAATATTATAATTGGTCTGACGTTGGTTGGAATAATGAGTTTTATGTTCCTTGCAGGAACGTTGACTGGCTTTATGGCGCGTCCGGTCTTAGCTGACGACCGCCCCTCTCAGTTTGAAGTTTTCTGGGAGGTGTGGGGGCTCGTCGATCAGTATTTTGTAGATCGTGAGGAGATCGACCCGGTGCGCATGACTTACGGCGCCATTCAGGGAATGCTGGCGACGCTTGGCGATGAGAACCACACCGTTTTCTTCTCGCCCGATGAAGCCAAGCAGCAGGAAAGCCAGCTTGAAGGCTCCTTTGAAGGCATCGGGGCGTATGTCGCAGGCGATGACGCCGGCTTCCGCATTGTGGCGCCGATTCATGGGTCGCCCGCCGAGAAAGCCGGCATCCTGGCCGGAGATATAGTGCTCAAGGTGGATGGCGAGGAAGTGGTCAGCCTGCCTCAATGGGAGGTCATCTCACGCATTCGAGGTCCGGCCGATACGACTGTGATCATTACCGTGCTTCATACAGATGAAGAGACGCCGGTCGATATTGCGGTTGTACGCGGGAAAATCGATGTCGAAAGCGTCACCTGGTCGCGCATTCCAGAGACGGATTTCGTCTATCTTCAGATTTCACAGTTTGCCGCTGATACAGGCGATGAATTGCAGAGGGCGCTCAAGGCGATCGATGCAGAAGTCGCGGCCGGCAATCCGGTGGATGGAATTCTGCTCGATCTGCGCAACAACCCTGGCGGTTATTTGCAAGAGGCGCTGCGCGTCAACACCCAGTTTCTGGAA
>DAOLZE010000198.1:0-4979 GCA_035426125.1 Rhodocyclaceae bacterium | reverse complement strand
AACGTCGGCCCGATCTTGTAGGTGTAGCGCGCCTCCACCGTGCCGATGCCGAACAACGCAGGCGTGACCACTCGCGATTCCACCGTCGTCACCGTTACCGCAACCGGCGCCAGCGGGCCGGAGCGCAGACCAACATAGATAAAGAGTGCGAGCAATGGAACGATGACGGCCAGCAGCGCCAGCGTGCGGCTTTGCAAGGGTAATTTTTTCATTGCGGACTCCCGATGCCACGTCGATAAATTGCAAACACCCTTGGCGCATCGCGGCGCATGCGTTTCACATCGCCCGCCAGCAATGACTGCATAACCAATCCCTGGATCGTACCGATGAACAGGGTTGCCGCCGCCTCGTTATCCAGGGTTTGCGATAACTCGCCACTCATCTTGCCTTTTTTGATGAGATATTGCAGGCGCTCGCCATAGTGCTGAATCAGGGTCTGCACCATGCGCTTGGCCGGGGTCAATTCGGCGCGCTGAAGCTCACCAAACATCATTCTGGGAACACCCGGATGTTCGACTACGAATTCGACATGACTCATGAACATTGCCTCCATGGCCGCCAGCGGTGATTCGATCCCTCGTGCGGCATGATCGATACGCGCCAATAGACACTCCGCAACCCACGCCATGGCCGCCTGCCAGATGGCTTCCTTGCTCGGAAAATGCCGAAATAACGCTCCCTGCGTCAGGTTCATGTGTTTGGCAATTGCCGCCGTGGTGATCTCGCTGGGGTTTTGCGAACCAGCCAGCTTCACGACAGACTCGACAGTCACGGCACGACGTTCATCTGCCGGAAGATGTTTTGGATGGAGATCCACGATCGCCCCTTGCAATAGATAATAGATAGTAATCGATTACTATCTTACCATCAAGAAATTCAACTGCGGATAAGCGATTGCCTTGACAGTCATTGCCTAGACAGGCATATAATCACCATGATAGTCATTTAATGGTCAATCTTTCATGTCGAATACGCATATGTTCTACAAGGCGGAATCCTATCGCGTGGAAAGCAGCGTCGGCTACCTCGTCAATAAACTAGCGCAGACCTTGGGACGAGAACTCGACCGGCGCATGGTCGATCTTGGGCTGACGGATGCTCAGTGGAAGCCTCTGCTGTTGTTGCAACAGGATGCCTGCTCGACGGCGGCGGATATCTCCCGGATCGCCTGTCACGATAATGGTGCGGTGACGCGACTGCTGGATCGTCTGGAAAGCAAGGGCCTGGTTCAGCGTTTGCGTTCTGCGGAAGATCGGCGCATCGTCAATCTCGCATTGACCGAAGAGGGCGAACGGATTGCCGCTGAAGTCCCCAGGATCATCAGCCAACTGATCAACCAGGTGCTCACCGGTTTTTCCGAAAAAGAATTTCACCAGTTCCAGGATTTGCTGAACCGGGCGCTGGTCAACGTCAAAGCACTCAACGCGGACGATGTCTCATGAGCGCATCCCGATCTTTCTTTGCGCGTTCATTGCTGACATCGGCGGCTCTGCTGCTGGCTGGCTGCGCCAGCTATTCGGGCATCACGCCGACAACGAAGCCGCTCGACGGCGCGGCTCTCCAAGGCAGCGCTCAGAGCACACCTTACGCCGACTGGCCCAAAGAGGATTGGTGGCGTGAACTGCACGATCCCGTGCTGACAGGCTTGATCGAAAATTCGCTGGCGGACAGTCCCGACTTGCAAGCCGCCGACGCCAGACTTGCGCAAGCCAGAGCGATTGCCGGCATGGCGGAGAGTGCCCTGTGGCCTCAGGTCGAAGTATCCGCCGCCACGACTCGGCAGCGTTTCAGCGAACGTGGTGAATTTCCACCGCCCTATGCCGGCACGTTCCAAAGCATCAACAATATTCAGATCGGCGGAAATTGGGAACTGGACTTCTTCGGCAAGCATCGTGAAGAATTGAAGTCGGCTCTGGGCGCAGTGCGTGCAGCGAAAGCGGAACACCAGGCGGCCCGGATACTGCTCGCCTGCGACGTCGCCCGCAACTACTACAATCTGGCGCGATTACTGGCCCAGCGCGAAGTGGTCGGACAACAGGAACGACAGCGCAGTGAACGGGCCGCACTCGTGGAACGTCGCTTCAAGGCAGGTCTGGATACGCGCGTCGAGTTGGAGGCTGCCCAAGGCACGGTACCGGAAAATGCGCGCGACATCGCTGCGCTGGACGAACAGATCGACATCGCCCGACATGCACTTGCGGCGTTGACCGGCAAGGGGCCCAGCGCAATGAATGCCGTCGCGCCCTCCTTGCCCGCCTTGCTTCCCTTGGCGTCGCTGGCCTTGCCAGAAAGTTTGCCGGCGAACCTGCTCGGCCATCGGGCCGATGTCGTGGCAGCACGTTGGCGCGTCGAGTCGGCCCTGCACGGACTCGAATCGACCAGGGCTTTGTTTTATCCGAATCTCAATTTGCGCGCCTTCACCGGCTTTTCGGCGATCGGCCTTGAGCATTGGCTGGAGGCCGGCAGTCGTGAACCCGGCGTGGGTTTCGCCATCAGCCTGCCGCTGTTCGATGCCGGACGTTTGCGCAATCTCTATCGTGCCGATACCGCCAATGCAGATGCTGCGACCGCAGCCTATAACCACACACTACTGAATGCCCTGCGCGATGTCGCCGACCGCCTGACAACACTGCAATCGCTGGAGATCCAGCTTGCACGCCAGCAAGCGGTGCTGCAAAGCGCCCAACGCAGTCATGACATGGCCATGCAACGCTACATGGCCGGCATCACCGATCGCATGAGCGTCCTCAACGCAGAAACCAATCTCATCACCCAGCAGCGCACGCTGGTCGATCTGCAAGCGCGCTGGATCGACGGCCGTATTGGCCTCATCCGTGCGCTCGGCGGCGGTTTTATGGAAACTCCGCAGCCTGCGCCGGCGGCGAGCATCAATCCAGTGCTATCGAATAAATAGATCTGAGCAGACCCTAATTTCCACGGAAACCATCATGACGAATGAGAATACGCTGTCGCCATCCGATACCGGCATGCAAAAAAAACGCACGGGGCGACTGATCGCCTTCGGTCTGATCTGCGTGTTGGCAGCACTGGGCTATGGCTTGTACTGGCTGCTGATCGCACGCTTCACGGTCTATACCGACAACGCCTATGTGCAGGGCAATGTGGTGCAGATCACACCCTTGATCAGCGCAACCGTCGTCGCCATCCATGTCAACGATACCGATCACGTTCAGGCCGGCCAGTTGCTGGTTGAGCTGAATCCACAGGACGTCCGGCTGGCACTTGACCAGGCTGACGCGCAGTTGGCGCAGACGGTGCGGGAAGTGCGCACTCTATACGCCGCCAACAATGCTCTGACCGCAATCGTGAATGCACGTCAGGCCGATTTGTCACGCAGCGAAACTGACCTGCTTCGTTTGAATGCCGATCTCGGCCGAAGAGAAGCTCTGGCCGAAGGCGGCGCGGTCTCGGTCGAGGAATTGCAGCATCTGAAAAATGCCATCACCAATGCCCATTCCACTCAGGCTGCTGCTGTCGCCAGCCTCACCGAGGCCAAGGAACAATTGGTGAAAAACCAGACCTTGACGGAAGACACTCGCGTGGAAAATCATCCACGGGTACTCGCCGCTGCGGTCAAGTATCGGGAAGCCTGGTTGAACGTTAAACGCGCAGGAATTGTCGCACCGCTATCCGGCGTGGTGGCGCGCCGCAGTGCGCAAGTCGGACAGCGAGTCGCCATCGGTGTGCCGATCATGGCCATCGTTCCCCTCGATCAACTCTGGGTGGATGCCAACTTCAAGGAATCGCAACTGGCTAGTCTGCGCATCGGCCAACCCGCCACGCTGACATCTGATGTGTATGGGCAGCGTGTGGAATACCACGGACATATCGCTGGATTCGGTGCCGGCACCGGTGCCGTCTTCTCCTTGCTGCCGGCACAAAACGCCACCGGCAACTGGATCAAGATCGTGCAGCGCGTTCCTGTGCGCATCGCTCTGGACGCCAAGGAGCTTGCCGAACATCCACTGCGCGTCGGACTTTCCATGGAAGCGACGGTGGATATCCACGACCAATCTGGCCCCAGCTCCGGCTCCGCCACAGCAGCGGCCGAAGCAGGCAAGCAGCAAGCCGTAACCAGCCCCCGCGCCTTCGATGATTTTGACAAGGCCGTCGACGAGCGGGTCAACGCCATCGTCTCCGCCAACCTCGGCCACCGCGTGCATCTCAAGCGGGCCGATTGATGTCAGCAACAAAAATCATGCTCGTAACAATCCAGATGCAGCGAGACAACAGCGCCAGACAGGAAAGCCCAGGCCATGGCTGAACCCGCGACCGGCTTCGAACTCCCTCCGCTGAAGGGTGGCAGGCTGCTGCTTGGCACGTTGGGTCTGTCGCTGGCGACCTTCATGAACGTGCTCGACTCGTCCATCGCCAACGTCTCGCTGCCGGCCATCGCCGGAGATTTTGCGGTGAGCCCCAATCAAGGCACGTGGGTCATCACCAGCTTCGCCGTCTCGAATGCCATTTCGCTGCCGCTGACCGGCTGGCTGACCCAGCGCTTCGGCATGGTGCGGCTGTTCACCCTGAGCATTTTCATGTTCGTTCTGGCATCGCTGCTGTGCGGGCTGGCACCCAACCTCGGCATGCTGATCTTTTTCCGCGTGATTCAGGGATTGGTTGCAGGCCCGATGATTCCGCTCTCGCAATCTCTGCTGCTGCAAAGTTACCCCAAGGAGAAATCGGGTACCGCGCTGGCCTTGTGGTCCATGACCACGCTCGTAGCGCCGATTGCCGGCCCGGTGCTGGGCGGCTGGATCACCGACAACATCACCTGGCCGTGGATTTTCTACATCAATGTTCCGGTCGGCGCATTAGCCATCGTCGTCACCTGGAGCCTCTACAAAGACCGGGAAACGCCCACCCGCAAATTGCCCATCGACCGCATCGGTCTCATCGCCCTGGTGGTATGGGTCGGCGCCATGCAGATCATGCTCGACAAGGGCAAGGAGCTTGACTGG
>DAOLZE010000197.1:0-4980 GCA_035426125.1 Rhodocyclaceae bacterium | reverse complement strand
ATCGGCAAATGGCGACGGTGCACCCGGGCATCAGGCTGAATGTCCGGATACTGATTCAGCAACAGCAGATTGTTGGTCATGAAAAACGGGACGGCGCCGACGATCCATGGATAAAGCGCTGTCGTTCCCGACAGAACGTAATGCGTCCCGCCCACCATGAGAAAGCCAAAGCCGCATCCCGGCGCGATCAGGCAGAGCCACGGATGCCTGTTGATCCGGTTTGTGTATGTGGCAATTAACGCCAGTCCGGCAACACCAATCGGCAGGATCATCATTCCGCATTTCCAGGCAAGGAATAGCCCGATCGTCATCACCGCAATGAAGGACGCAACGCCCACCACGAGTACTGTGCGGGCTGCATCCGGGTTATCCGGCAGGGCGCCGCTACCACCACTGAAAGGTGTTCGCCGGGTCATCAAATCCAGACCGCTTCTGAAATCAAGATACTCGTTGAAGGTGTTGACGCTGACATGTGCCAGCAACGCTCCCAAGAATGCCAGCAACAGCAAATACAGATTATCCCGATTCACGGTTGCGGTGCTGGCGCCGAGGAATACGCAGACCGGCGAAAGGATCAGGAATGGCCCTCTCATCGAACGAATGACGGCACTGGTCTTCATCGAGGATACTGCCTCATGGAGAAATTGCCCAATTGGCTCCCGACAACATTTTTGCATTCAACAAGCATTCTCCGGCAACATTGAGGGCCACATTGAGGGCTTACAGTTTGCCCGCAATCGGTTATCCTTGGATACCCTTACATTCTGCCTGAACGCCATTGTGGCGATTGAGGATAGCCCCTGGCCACCCGCAGCGAATTATCGGAATTTCTTGTTAACGTCGAACGACGCGCCTTCAAACAGGCGATGTTCGCGGTTCGCAATGAAGAACAGGCGCTGGATATCGTGCAGGACGCCATGATGAAGCTCGCCGAAAAATATAGCGACAAGCCAATCACGGAGCTGCCGATGCTGTTTCAGCGTATATTGCAGAATACCATTCGTGACTTTTACCGTCGGCAGAAAGTCCGTTCGCTATGGACCACCCTGCTCTCAACACTGAATCCATCGGATGATGAGGATGGCGACCCACTGGATACCCTGCAATCTGCCGAAGGTTCAAATATTCCGACCCCGCATGCCAGCCTCGATCAATCGCAAGTACTTGCTGAAATTGAAAAAGAAATTGAAAAGCTGCCTTTGCGTCAACGTCAGGCCTTCCTCATGCGTTACTGGGAGGACATGGATATCGCCGAAACAGCGGCAGCTATGGGCTGCTCCGAAGGCAGCGTCAAGACACACTGCTCGCGTGCAACCCACACACTGGCAGCAGCACTGAAAATGAAAGGGATCGAGCCATGACCGACAATCTTCACGATGAACGCCTGTTTGCCTACAAGGTCAGGCATGCACTCGATCATGGTATCGACAATCTCGACGGGATCACTCGCAACAAGCTTCAGGCGGCGCGGCAGAATGCTCTGACTCATCACAAGGGCAAGTCGGCCGTTGTCGGCCTTAGCCTGGCCGGGATCGGCCATTTCACCAGCGACATACTGCTGCCTCAGGCGCGTACTCTGGCCGCCTTATTTGCCCTGGCCATCGGTGTAACGGGTACGTATTACTGGAATAATTTCCAGCAAGCCGAGGAAAACGAAGAAATCGACAGTGCTCTGCTGGCTGACGACCTACCGATCAATGCCTACCTCGATCATGGCTTCCACGCATGGCTAGAACAACCCTCAGAACCCTCGCAATCGCTGCAGGAGTAAGCGTTTCGCTGGTGCTGGCCAATCCGGCTGGTGCAATCGATCTCTCCCCACTTCAGCAGCCAAACTGGGCGGAGCTGACGCCTCAACAACGCGAAGTGCTGATGCCCCTGTCGGGCGAGTGGGACAAGCTCGAAACTTATCGACGCAAGAAATGGTTGGGTATCGCGCAGCGTTATCCATCCATGACTATGGAAGAGCAGCAACGGGTTCAGCACAATATGCGGGCCTGGATCAAACTTACCCCGGCCCAGCGCCAGCAAGCGCGTGAGCGCTTCAAGGAGAGCCTGCAAAAGGCCTCCCCTGAACACCGCCAGGCAATCAAGCAAAAATGGCAGGAATACAGCGAACTGCCCGATGCCGAAAAAGAACGGCTGAGAAAACAGCCCCTGTACAAGACGCAGCCCAAGAGCAACACCGGCAAGTCAACAGTGCGCCATCAATCCTCCCAGTCTGGCATCACCATGCAAAAGCCACCAACGTCTGCGTCAAATCCGGTTCCCGCCATGCCAGCAGCACCTTCCATACCGGCACCGGCAACCACGACGACTCAGCCGCAGCCGGTTTCGCCACAACCCTTGCAATAAATTCTCCTGTGGCCTTTCCTGTTAGTTTGCCACCATCAGGTATTTCGCGCCGCATTGCCAGCATGGCGTACGAGTGCCTGCTGTTGATTGGCGTGCTTGCCGGCGGGTTCCTGCTGCCCCAGGTCATATTTGCGATGATCTCGGCGCAAACAGCCCCCTCCTGGCTTCTTGTTATCCATGCCGTTGCCATCATATGGGCATATTTCGTCTGGTTCTGGCGTCATGGAGGACAGACATTGGCCATGCGAACCTGGAAAATACGCCTGGTCAGCGCACAGGGCGATGCTCCGCCCAGCCTGCTCCAGGCAACATCGCGCTTCCTGCTCTGCTGGCCTTCACTGTTGTTTTTTGGTGCCGGAATTTTTTGGGCGCTGCTTGATAACGACCGTCAGTTCCTGCACGACCGCATCGTCGGCACACGTCTGGTGATGAAGAACGGATGAGGAGATGCGCTGAACGTTTCCTAGCGCCGCTCCACCCACCAGATCATCAATACCGCTGCCAGCAGGAATATCGCGCTGGGCGTAAGTGCGGAATAGAAGGGAGTCCAGTTGTTGATTGCACCGAGACTCGAGAAAAGTCCATTCAGCATGTGAAATGCAATACCAAGCATGATGCCGGCAAACACCTTGATACTGACCGCGCCCATCCGATCCTGCATATAAGCAAACGGCAGCGCCAGCGCCATCATCACCAGCGCTGCAAGCGGATAGGCAAGCTTTTTCCAGAGGGCGATGGTGTAGCGTAGCGTTTTTTGCCGGTTTTCCTTCAGGTGACGGATGTACTGGTAAAGCTTGATGAACGACATGTGTTCGGGAACCACCATCAATACCGAAAGAATGTCCGGGTTGAGTGCCGAGTGCCACTCCATAACGGGAAGATTCCGCACCTGCATGTGCTCGTCATGAAACATCGTCTGCACAACGTTGTTCAATTGCCAGTGATCGGGGTGATCGGGAGGGACATATTCGCCTTCATCAGCTTCGCTGATCGAAATCAATTGATGCTTCCTGTCAAACTCGTAGATGCGAACGCCACGCAACAAACCATCAGGAAGCAGGTCACGCACATTGACGAAGCTTGTTTCATCCTTGACCCACAAGCCGGAACGAAATTCCTGCGCCACCATCGAACTCATGGCCTTCAGCCGTAATTGCTGGGCAGCATGCTCGCTCGGTGGCACGATAAACTCACCAATAAGAAAAATCAGCGCAATAAAGAGCAGACCGATCTTCGCCAGCGTCATCAACAGCGACGACGTGGACAAACCTGAAGTACGTAATACGGTAATCTCCGAATGCCGTGCCAGCAGGGTTAATGCGTACAAAGTGCCGATCAACACGGCGATCGGCAGCAATTCATAAATGCGTCCGGGCACCGTCAGCAGGACAAACCCGGCGGCATGCTGCAACTGGTAGCCGCCCTTGCCAACATCTTCTAATTCGTGAATCAGATCGAAGAAGGCAAACAACAGCAGAAAGGCCGTCAGTACCAGCGTTGTAGCGAAGTAGATCTCCCGCGCAAGATAACGCTCGTGGATTTTCATCGCCATAGACGCCCCCAGGAAAACACCAGCAGGCGGCGCGAAAACAGCAGGAGCAACAAAGCAAACATCGCCACATGCACAAGCGGCAGACCGATTGCAAACGAGATCCGCTCCTGGCTAACCCAGGCCTGACTGATGCTGATCAAATTGCTGTAAATCATGTAGGTCAGAATCGCAAAAATCAGGTTGTTGGTACGTCCGGCGCGCGGGTTGACGAAAGACAGCGGGATTGCCAGCAAAGCAAGATTGAGCGCCGCCAGAGGCACCCCCAGTCGCCACAGTAGCTCGCCAAGATTCGGCGCGGTTGGGTCCCTCAAAAGTTGCCGCACAGTCAGATTCTTCGGGGTTTCCTGAATACCCTGTGCCTCGTGCGTTTCTATTCGAACAGCATATCGCTCGAATTCCATGATGCGATAGTCTGCCTGACCAGGGGTTCCTTCATAGCGACGACCATTCTCCAGAACAAGAAAGCGGTCGCCATTCGGCATGGTTTCCTGATGACCGTGCGCTGCTGCCATCACACCAAGCCGGCCATGCTGCACTGAGCTGATGAAAACATTTCTTACCAGACCTTCATTGCCGGATACCGCCTCGACAAAGAAAACCCGATCTGCCATCGTAGATTCCTTGAATGCCCCCGGAGCAACTTGTGAAACATCGTCGCGGCTATCCATCTTCTGACGAAATTCAGAGCTCTTCGACAAAGCCCACGGTGAAAGGAACAATGACAGCACGGCAATGATCGCCACGATCGGCACAGCGAAAATCAGTACCGGGCGCACCCAGGCCGTCAGCGATTTGCCGCAGGAAAACCACACGACCATCTCGGAATCGCGATAGGAGCGCGAAAGGGACATCAGCACCGAAATGAACAAGGTCAGTGACAACAGTACCGGCAGATAATTCAGGGCACCAAAACCGAGCAAGGCCACGACCGCCTCGGAAGCCAGTTTTCCGCCGGCCGCCTCGGCAAGCAGACGGATCAACTGGGTCGTCAGCAGGATCGCAAAAAGCGCGACAAAAACCGCAATGGCTGTATTGGCAAAACCAACAGCGTTGTTTGATGTAGCAAACTTTTG
>DAOLZE010000196.1:0-4999 GCA_035426125.1 Rhodocyclaceae bacterium | reverse complement strand
GCGGATCTCGTCGCTGACGTCATGCTCGTCCATGTGCAGGCAAAAGTGATGGCCGACATGGCCAGAACCGCCCTGTGGATTGGACAGACCTGAGATCACCGCACCGCCATGGCGGATCCAGCCCACATGATCCTCGCCGTCGGGAAAGCCCGTGGTCGGCACTAGCGTGGGATGCCGCTTGAGCAGGTCGAACAGCAGGGTTGTTCCGGAGCGCCCGCAACCGACGACAAACACGGGGCTGCGCACTGCTGCAACGTCGCGGTTACTACGGAAAATATTGAACATGAGATGCGATCCGTCTTGATCAAAGACCGAACTTCGTTGCCAGCCGCCGGAGCAGCCCCGCTCCCGGCGCCGCACCGACGACGGGCACCGCCTCCGACCAGCCCGTCAGCCGGGCATAGGTGCCCTGGGTGGGGATGACATTCCAGGTGCTGTTGGCAGTCTTAGTCACAATACAAACAGTTACGTACAATTTGTTATCCATCCCTCCGTAACTGACACTATTGAACAGACCGGGCTCATAGTCAGCGAAGAAGGCTGGGTCCGTCTCTTGATTCGGCGTGTACTGGCCGACCTTAATCGACTCTACCTGCCAGCGATTGGCCGAATAGAAGTCCATGAACAAGGTCGGCTGGAACATGTAGAAGCCGTGATCGAAGAAATTTCCGCTGGGCGCCGAATGGATCACGCGGCCGTCAGGCTTCAGCATGCGGAATAGATTGCGCAGTGCATTGGGCAAATGGAACACATGCTCTAGTGTGCCGTGATCGATAATTGCGTCGAATTGCTCGGCTAGATCGGGGGGGATGTCCTCGCTATTGAGGTCGAACTGAATGTCCGCGCCCTCAAACCGGCTGACGTCCATGACAGAGATGGCATCGAAACCCAGTTGCCGAAACAACGTCTCGCCCGAGATATAGCCCTTGTCGGCCAGGACGCTCGCATGAGATGGCAGCACCGGCACGTCCGTGGCCAAGGCCACTCTGGCGGTCCGTGCCATTTTCTGCAATTGCTGTTGCGAGAAATAGACGTCGGCTTGCCCCAGGAGCAGGAGGCGTCCCGAAAACGGGCGGCGGCCGTGCTCCTCGATGATCGGAATTATGTTGGCTCTGATAAAACCCATGATGATCAGTTGCGCTCTATGGCTAGTGTTGGCTGTGCCGGCGGCACGACCACTTGGTTCGGCGAACGGCTGGCGAGAAAGTCACGTGATGCGGGCCCACAGTTGGCGATCAGGTCCAGGACCGTCACCGCACCATCGAACGCCCCCCATTGCTGAGGATACGGCTCGTAGTCATACGACTTGTACTCCAAACCGATGCCTGCATGTCGGAAAACCTCCTTGTCCAAGTAAGCGTCCGCACTCGGCCCTGACAAATAGCTCTTGGCCTTGACCTTGACCAACAGGTCGATCAAACGGTCGGTCTTCCTACCACAAAGATCCAAGTCTGAGGACAACATGAGCTGTGTTTCAATTCCCAGATAGGCGGCGATTTCCCTGGTCAAAGCGATGTTGAGTTTGCTAATCGTTTCCACGACTCCCAAGCCAAGGTTTCCAATAAGTGCCAGGACATCCTGATAGTAAGGTGTGTGCCCATAATTATCTGCCCAAAGGCGGGCATGAGCGGCGCGCCAATCTTCCCTGTTGTCTATTTCGGTTTCACAGATCAACTGTGTGAGGGAACGATGTCGAACAGGAACAGTAATCCACCGTAAACCTTGGGGCGTCTTGATTTGGTTTCGATTGCGCCACCCGTTTTTTGAATACTGCACGTCGTCGTAGAAAACGAAAAGATCGACGCTGCGAACAAAGTCGAAATAACCACGCCACGGGATGAAGCACGACTGAATGACACCGACTCTCATCAAGGCCCTTCAGAGTCGGCCTTCACAGGACGCCATGACACCATTGGTCAATCCTAAAACGCTCCAGGATGCCTTGGCGGTCATTGCACGCAACCTCTCCTACGCCGCGCCACGTAGAGCTTACGCGTCAACTGAATGCCGCGCTCATACATCTCCGGTCTGCTAATGATGCGGTCAGTGATTGCCCGGTTCACACCTTCGTACACCGAGAATGCGTCATCAAAGCAGATATAGCCGCCTTCAGACAGATATTTTTCTGCCTGCTCGATATCGTGGCACACGGCATCGTAGCCGTGATCGCCATCTATGAATGCGAGTCGGTAGCGCAATCCCTGCGGACCGTGCTGCACAAAATGCGCAAGATCCCCCTTCCAGGGGCGGACGATTGTTGCAAAGCCATTGCAGTCCATCGTTTGATTGAAAACATCCAGAACGCCATTGTATTTCTCGTAGATCGGTGCGATGTCACGCTCGTAAGGCTCGGCCCAGACTGTCTGCTCCTCATAGGCTCCCAAAAGACGATCGCCGACCTTCACCGCGAAAGAATAGGACCCGTCGGCATTCTTGCGCCAGTCGTCCTTCTCCGGGAAAAGGTCGACACAGTGCACCTTGACATCTCCGATCAGGGATGCCGCAAGGGCCAGAGCCGATGCAGATCGCCCGCACCACGATCCAAGCTCCAAAATGTCCCCCTCTGCGTCGGCCGTATAGGCCAACAGAAATAGGGAGAACAATTGGTCAATCGGCGTCCAACCAGGAACTCCATCAACAAGCTTCTCGATTTGCCCAATGACTGGGTTGGTTGAAGTGTTCATTCCTCCGTGTCTCCTTGCCCGATAAACTCTTCCACCATGTCAGCATAGCTGCGCCCTTGGTGTGGCCAGCGCGTTGATGCCCAGTCTGGGCAATTTCCGCAAAAGGCGTGCTTGCTGTAGTCGTTGTTGAGATGCGCCCGGCGCAGCGCCTGATAAAAGGCGCCCTGCCATTCGGCATAAATCGTAGTGTTTCGGTAGTCCGCCACATAGGAGCCATGAACCCAGTCCGATGGACAGAACGCGAGGTCCCCCCTGGCGTTGATAACAACGCGCTCCCATGGATAAAGACATGGACGGCGCTTGGTTTCGCTGAGCGCCTTGCGACGTTGATCCGCCAGTTCCTCAACTGCCCCGGAGCAGGAGTGCAGTCGGCGAATCACCACATAGTCTGCTCCCTGATCCTTCCAGTAGCGCTCGAAATCGGCAACCTCCAATGTATTTTGAGGTTGCTCGACGAAGCTGACAACCACTTTGGTCTTCGCTTTAGATTCCTGCACCCAGCGGATCAGGCGTAACACGTTCTCGCGCGTGACATCAAGATCGCCCTTGACGCGAATCTTGGCGTAGGTCTCGGGCTTGAAAGCATCGATGCTGATATCGATCAGGTGCACGCCGGATTCGAGCAGGCGCTGCGTGCGCTTCTCATTCATGATCTTGCCATTCGTGGTCAGCGTCACGTAGACACCGGAATGATCGACCGCCGCCTGAATCATGTCGTAGCCGTTGGGATGCACGAGGGGTTCGCCATTGCTGGAATAGCGGATGTACTGGGTACGCCCTTGGCCGTGCTGGCGAACTTCTTCGATCATTTTTTCGTTGAGGGCCGGATCGAGATGGCGCCCGGCGTAATGCACTGACTTGGCAAACACCGGGTGCGGACAATGGGTGCAAGCCAGGTTGCATACCTCAGTGATATCCATGAGGATCTGTGAGGGAAATTCCGCGGTCAGCCGGCCACCAAATTCATACGAATTCTCTAAGTCAACCATCGCTATTTCCTCGCCGCTTCGATCATCTCGAGCACATGGTCAGTTACATAGTTCACGTCCTCGTCGGTCACGCTGGCTCCGATTGGTAAGGTCATGATGTCGTTCATCAGTTGTTCCACGTTGGGCAGGCTCATCTTCACATAGGGCTGGTATAGCGGCAAGGTATGAATGGGTGGATAGTGAATGCTCGCACCGATATTGCGGGCTCGTAGTTCAAGCAGCATCTCGTTGCGGCTGATCTCCATTTCCTTCAACGGCACCCGGATGACGAAAAGATGACGAGCATGACCGATGGAAGTCATTGCGTCCTGAAAACGAATGGATCCGTTACCCACCGCAAGACGATCCACATACTGCGTAGCAATGTGAAGACGCCGATCGTGAAACTCCGGCTGACGCCTCAGTTGGACGCGCCCAATTGAGGCATTCAGGTCAGTGAAATTCATCTTGTAGCCGAGCTCGGCAATGGTGGGCGTTAGCGCCGCCATGGGATGTGAGAAGCGTTTCCATGCGTCTGAGCTCAAGCCCTGATGACTGGCAAGTCGTACCTTTTCAGCCAGTTCCGGGTCGCGGACGGCCACCGCGCCACCGTCGCCGGTCGACAGGTTCTTGTTGGCATAGAAGCTGAAGCACGTGAGATTGCCGGAAGAACCAACCGGACTGCCGTCGGGATAGGTCGCTCCCAGGGCATGAGCCGCATCTTCGACAATCGCTATCCGCGGCGGTAGGACCGCGCGCAATGCCGTCATGTCGGATGCAAGGCCGCCATAATGGACATGGATGATCGCCTTGGTCCTGTCGGTTACGGCCGCCAGAATAGTGGCTGGCGAAGCCGACATGGTGCCCAGTTCAACGTCGCAAAAAATCGGTGTAGCACCAAGGTAAAGCGCGGCATTGGCGGTGCTGCACCAAGTAAGACTAGGCACAACCACCTCGTCGCCCGGACCAATCCCTAGCGCCCTGAGCGAGAGGAAAAGCGCTGAAGTACAGGAATTGACCGCAATAACGTGTTCGGCACCGACAAACGCCGCTAACTCTCGCTCAAAAGCAACGGTTTCGGGTCCCATGCCAACCCACCCGGAACGCAATACGCGGCTCACGGCGTCGATTTCAGCGTCAGAGAAGCTCGGCTGACCGAAAGGGAGGTATTTGTCGCGGATACTGAGATTTTTGTTCATCGTCACAAGAGTCAGGCGGACAGTCTCTCGGTCTTCCAATCCAAACGCGGCCGAATGGTTCCGGGAATTTTCCCCATCCAGGCACCAGGCGGTCGCTCGACGTCGTGAACCTCGAAGGTGAGCAGTTCCTCTGCACGGTAAAGCAGGT
>DAOLZE010000195.1:0-5026 GCA_035426125.1 Rhodocyclaceae bacterium | reverse complement strand
CCAGACAACCCATCCGGCATACCAACCCTGCCATGCAATAGCCAGCAGGATCAGCGCAAGCAAGGTGCGCTTGAACCAGCGGGCGGGCGATTTCATGCGCCGCGCAATTCCTGCAATATCGGTGCCGTCTCCGGGCGCACGCCGCGCCACAGCAGAAAGGCTTCTGCCGCCTGCTCAACGAGCATGCCGAGACCATCGGCGACTTGCATGCCTGCGCGCCGTGCTTGCGTCATGAATGATGTCTCGCGGCCGTAGACCATCTCATAGGCGAGTGCGCCCGCTGCATACAGGCCATCCGGAATATCGAGAGATATCCCCTGCAAACCGGCCGAGGTTGCATTGATGATGATGTCAAATACATTACTCTCCACTGAGAGATCGGCGAAACCGCAGCCCTCCGGCCTGAGCGCCAGGGCGCGACCCGGCAGGCGGGAAAATTCCGCAGCGAGCAGGATGGCCTTTTGTGTGGTACGGTTGGCGATCACCAGCCGCGCCGGGTTTCCCAGGAGCAGCGGCAGGATGACGCCGCGCGCCGCGCCGCCAGCACCCAGCAGCAGGATGCGCCGACCAGCCAGCGCACGGTCGAGATTTTTCTCGATATCGCATACCAGACCGGCACCATCGGGTTATCACCGAAAATTTCGTTGCCGGAAAAACGTAAGGTATTCACCGCCCCGGCAGCCTGTGCGCGTGGGCTTAGGCGCGTGGCGAGGCGGAAAGCCTCTTCCTTGAATGGCACCGTGACATTCAAGCCACACCCGCCCGAGGCGGAAAAGTCGCGTACTGTCGCGGCGAATCCGTCGAGTGGCGCGAGAATCGCCGTGTAGCATAAATCCTCACCGGTCTGCGCAGCGAAGTGTGTGTGAATCTGCGGTGACTTGCTGTGGGCAACCGGATGGCCGATTACCGCGTAGTTATCCGTCATTTATCTGGCGTCGCTCATTTGCAGGCTGCTGCCGTTGATGAAGTGCCATGTCCGCGGGATGACCAGAATATCGGTGTCATGGATATTTGGCGGAAACCGCGGATACGGTCCCGCCATCTGGACGATACGGCGTGCGGCATCGTCCAGCACCTTATGGCCGGACGGACGATCGATCGTGATCGAGGCGATGCTGCCGTCGGAACGAACCTCGATGGTGAGCGCCAGACTTCCGGAAATTCTGCCACGCGCCGATTCCGGATAGTTGATGCTGCCGACGCGTTCTATCTTCTGGAGCATGTCCTCAACATATTGAGCAAAGCGATACTCGCTGGTACGCGGGCTGATGAATTTCTTGCGCGGCCGCTTGTTGTATTCCTCGGTCTGCCGGTCGATCTGCGCCTGCAAGCGGGCGATGGCCAGCGCAGTACTCGCCAGATCGACGCCTGCCACCGGTTCTGGCGTCGGCTGCGGATCGCTCTTGCTTTCTTCGTTGTGAACCGTTTTCGCGCTACTGGTTTTCGCCAGCAGCAGGCGCATCTGTGTTTCCTTTTCAATGACACGGCGCTGCGCCTCGGCCAGATCGCTACCTTCCTGGATCATTTGCGAAGGTGGCAGCGGCGTCTTGGCACGACGATCTTCGTCGGTATTGCCGCCGCCATCAAGACTGGCCTGGGCCAGCGCCTGTGCATCGTTCGGGCGATGCGCACTTTTGCTGTTGACCAGAATTACGTCGAGCGCCTGATCACTGGCTTTCAGCATCATATCCGGCAGGTCGAAATGAATTGCCAGGATAACGGCATGAATCGCGAGCGAAACATAAAGTGCTGTCGAAAACGTGATTGTTTTCGGCAGCATTGAGGCGATTCGGTCAGGCAGAATTTGGATACGGAGCATAACGCGTGATTTTACCCTACACCCAAGACACGCCCCAAAGCCGCATCAGAGCGGCTAGTCCGGTCTATTTCAGGGGAACCGGCCAACATCACAACGTCGATACGAAGAATGCACAACCAGTTGCAATCACTGGATGCCGAGTTCGACCAGCCAGTCACGAAGCCGTTCGGCGACTTTTTGCCATTCATTTTCGAGCATCAGCCCGTGACCCATTCCGGGGAAAATCTCGGCGGTGACACCGTAAGTGTCCGCCGTTAACTTGGCCAGCGGGGCAGGTGTCAGGTGATCGAATTCTGCGCCGAGTACCAGCAGCGGAATTTTTTTGGCGCGCGATGGATGTGGCAGATTAAACAGCGTCATGTCCCAGATGGCGCGCTGTGATTCTGGCTGAGCGAGACGCAGGTAGCGCAGTAAATCCTGCGTGTCGACCGGCTGGGCAAACAGGGCATCGCGCAATGTTTCAACCGCGACACGACCGCCGGTCATCAGGGTGTTGAGATCGCGCAACAGCCCGGGCTTCTGGAACAACAGGCCAAATGCAGAGGTCATCAGGCCTTGCGGCGGCACCGAGCACATCAGCACGGCGCCCGGCAATCCATCTGGAGCGTCGTCGCGTTCGAGATATTTCTGCACAACGAAGCCGCCCATCGAATGGCCGATCAATACCGGCGGTGTCGGCAACGTGGCGATCACTTCGGCGACATCGTCGACATAGTCGTTGATACTGAAACTGTTGAGTTGCTTGCGGCCGCGACTGCCGCCATGGCCGGACAGGCTCGGCGCGTAACTGGAATAGCCCTGTGCGGCGAACCAGTCGAGAAAATGCTCGTCCCAGCACCACGCCGCTGTATAAGCGCCATGGATGAACAGCAGCGGTGTTTTGTGCGCCGTCTGTTTGTCACTGGGGTGTTTCACCAGTATTTCGATATTGTCGGAACGTGGCTTGTTCATCGCGCAGAACACCGCATGGAGCATGGAGAGCGCGGAGACTTTATTGCATCGTCGGGTATCATGGTTGCCTTGATTTTACCCGAGCCGTCCATGTTGAAGTGGCTGATTGCCCTGTTCGTCACGGTATCCATCGCCAGCGTCGTCATGCCGCGCCTGACGACATGGCTGAAACTCGGTCGCTTGCCTGGTGACGTACATTTCCGTTGGCGCAATCGCGTGTATGACCTGCCGTTTACCTCAGCGCTGCTGCTGTCGCTGCTGGCCGGACTAATCCTGCGTTTTTTGTAGTCCCAGTGCCGCGACGGCGGATGTGCGCGCGGCATGAATGCGCTCAGCGATGTGCTGTGGATTCCCGCATGACTTGGCAATGACGCCAGCATCGACGGCACGTGCTGCGGCGATTGCCGAGCGCCACATGGCGGCTTGCGGATAGGTTTTCCCGGTGAATCCGCTACGGCCGCGATAGTCAGCTTCGCAGGCACCGAGCAATTCTTCGAAGCGTTCCGGCCGTCGCAGTGCATCGCAGCGTTCGATGACCTTGACCATGGTGGCCGGCCGCAGCAGTTCGGCGCGATGGATGTCACCGTGGAAGGTTGCCACCAGCCGCGCCAGATCACAGCAATCGACCGGCACGCGCAGGCGTTCGCAGAGAGGTTTGAGCAGCTTTGCGCTGATCGCCTCGTGACCGGTGTGGCGCGGCAGAATCTCCGCCGGTGTGACGCCCTTACCGAGATCGTGCGTCAGGGCGGCGAAGCGAGCCGGCAGCGAAAGACCGAGTTGTGCCGCCATGTCGACGACCATCATCACATGCACACCGGTGTCGACTTCTGGATGATAGTCGGCACGTTGCGGGACACCCCACAGCGCCGCGACTTCAGGCAGCAGCCGCGCCAGTGCGCCACATTCACGCAGGCTTTCGAACATCCGCGAGGGCTGCGCTTCCATTAAACCCTTGGCGAGTTCCTGCCAGACGCGCTCGGCGACAAGATGATCGACTTCGCCATCGCCAGTCATCCGGCGCAGCAGCGTCAGGGTTTCCGGTGCGATCGTGAAATCACGAAAACGCGCGGCGAAACGCGCCAAGCGCAGAATGCGCACAGGATCCTCGCCGAACGCCGGAGAAACATGACGCAGTACCTTGCTGGCGAGATCGGCGCGGCCGTTGTATGGATCAAATATGATGCCATTTTCATCCATGGCGATGGCATTGATGGTGAGATCGCGCCGTGCCAGATCCTCTTCCAGTGTCACGGCCGGATCTGCGTGGATGACAAAGCCGCGATAGCCTGGCGCACTCTTGCGCTCGGTGCGCGCCAGCGCGTATTCGGCATGCGTCTCGGGATGGAGGAATACCGGGAAATCCTTGCCGACCGGACGGAAGCCGCGTGCCAGCATGTCTTCGACGCTGGCGCCGACCACCACATAATCACGGTCGGCCACTGGTAGGCCGAGTAACTCGTCGCGCACCGCACCGCCGACGCTATAAATTTTCATGTTATCGATGCAAACATGCGCAACACTCACGGCATACCTGGAAACGCGGTCAGGCGCGCACCGACAGTACCCATGCGGGATTTGAGCGATTGCGGTTTGTTCTCGAACAGCGCCGCATAGTAGACGGAGTTACTCATCACCTTCTTGACGTAGTCGCGGGTTTCGTCGAAAGGAATGGTCTCGGCATAAATCGCGCCTTCCAGCGGCCCCACTGCACACCAGCGCCGCGCCCGTCCGGGGCCGGCGTTGTATGCCGCAGAAGCCAGCAGCGGATGATTATCGAGCGAGGCGAGCACCATGCGCAGATAGTTGGTGCCGAGCTCGACATTGGTATCCATCACAGCGACCTGCGAGGGGTGATAGTTTTTCAGACCGATCTTGTGCGCCACCCATGCAGCAGTCTTCGGCATCAACTGCATCAGTCCTTTGGCACCGGCACTGGAGTTGGCATTCATCACGAAACGACTTTCCTGGCGCATCAGTCCATATACCCAGCCGCTGTCGAGTGCCATTCCCTGCGCCTGCGGAACAACGCTATCGCGGAATGGTGCAATGTAACGCAAGGCATAATCATGCTGCAACTGGGTGCGATCGGCGGTATAGATGGCGCGATCGAAAATTCCGTTGCGACGCGCCAGATCGGCGGCGGCGAGCAGTTGCCGGTCGTCCATGCCACGCAATGTCCAGTTCCATTCACGGATACCCTCGATGCGCATGTCGAGGCGGAACAGGGCCAGTGCGCGCTTGAATCCCGGGTTGTCG
>DAOLZE010000194.1:0-5042 GCA_035426125.1 Rhodocyclaceae bacterium | reverse complement strand
TTACCCAGAAGCAACAAAACGTCTAGTTTATACCGTCTCGTGACGACACTGCCTAGTAACTAATCCGGCATCTGTTTCAATCGCTCGCGCAAGGTCTCTCCGGCGAGAATCGACAGGCCAAGTGAACGTGCCACCGTGTCATTGACGCCAACCGAGAAATCGCGCGGTGTCTGGTAGCGCATCACCGGCCGTCCCTGGCTGAGACTCCAGGCGATTTCGGCGACTTGCCGCGCCAGCTGTGCGGGTGTCGAATATAGTGAGACCAGTGCCCCCGCCTGCTTGTAGGCCTCGGAATACGCTACGACGGGAATCCCCACACGGTAAGTCGTCAGTAGCAGGGGTTGCACAGTGTTCCGGTTATGGACGCGTGCATCGGGCAATGCGAGCAGGACATCACTTTGACTGAGCAGATGATCCAGTCGCAAAATGAAGGTTGCGTCATCAAGAATCCATGCGGCAGAGATGCTCAGGTTTCTTTCAGCGGCGAGCCTTTCAAGATTTTTCAACTGTCCGCCCGTCGCCTCACTGAACAATACGCCAACCCGCTGGCACTGCGGCAGCGCCAGTCGGATAAGATTCAGATAACGTGCCAGTGGCTGATCGAGAAGAACAGCATAGATATCACGCCCCGCCCGTGATGGCTGTCCGGCAACGACCTCATCCAGGCCGGTGCGCGTCAGCATGACGGCAATCACCTGTCGTGCCATCGTCCGGTTCAGCACATGGGACAACGCCTGCGCACCGACTGCAATCGCAAGTTCTCCCGTACTCGCCGGCGTATCGCCCGGCAAGGTCTTCTGTCCGATTGACACACTGACCATCGCTGCTTCGGAGAACCCTGCCTGACGCAATTCATCGAGCAGCTTCTGATTCATCTCCCGGCCTGTTGCGCTGTCATCTGCAAATACGACAACGCGCGGCGCAGCGTTGGCAAACGTCACGCCCAGCAACAACCCGGCAAGGAGAATAAATCGTTTAATAAGCAATCGTCATCTGAAGAAAGGAGATTCGTCGCTCGATGTTGAGCATGTCGTAATCGTGATGATTACCCAGAGCATTGCGCGTCACCAGCGCCACATCTACGTTTTGCGCGCCCCAGCGGTAACGCTTGGCCAGCCGCAGGTCAAGTGTCTCGTAGGCAGGCAGTTCGCCAGGAGATCTCTGCCAGTACATGTTGCCAACCATGTAATACGCGGCACTAAAGGAAATGTCCCGGGGAAGACTCTGACTGAATAGCAGACTGCGTGAATGCGCCGGCGCGCTGTTCTGCGTATCTGGCATATCTGAATCGATACGGATGTAGGCCGTATTGGCGTCAATCCGCGCGCCCGACCAGGGATGCCAACGAGCGCTCAATTCAAGCCCTTGTTCATGAACGCCCTGCGAAGAGTTGTAATAATCAAATGCAGTATTATTGAGAAGCGCCATGACCGGACGGTTTTTCGATCCATCAATCAGTTTGCTGACCTGGTCATTGAACAGGCGCATGTCGCCGGAAAATTTCCATTGAGGAATATCCATCACATAGCCGATCTCACGCGACAATATTTTTTCGTCCTCAAGATTGGCGGAACTCAGGAAGGTGATTTTCAACGGGAGGCCGTGCGTGAATGGCGCAAGTATCGGCGGCGGATCATATGTCTGGTTGGTGTATTCCTCGAACAAAGTCGGGGCACGATTAGCCCGGGATACGCCGAAGCGCAAGGTATGCCCTGGAAACAGGTTGTACGTCGCAGCCAGGCGTGGCGAGAAAGACTCGCCGGTCATCGAATTGCGCTCGAACATCACGCCACCATTCACACCGAGTTTGTCGAAAGGATGCCATTCAATGTTGCCAAACAATCTGGACAACTCGTTATTCTTCAATTTGTCGTCATGAAAGAACGCGTTGGACTGCACGCTCTCGTCGCGCCATTGCCCTCCCCAAACCATACGCAACGATTCACCGAGCTTGTGCAATTGCTGAAATTCGATATCGTCGCGTTTCAGATCGTAGTTGTAGTTGATCCCATATGGAATCGGCGGAAAATTTGGTAAACGCAGGAAGAAATTATCTACCTCGCGTGGATTCTGTTCGTGATGGGAAGCCTGAACCCAGAATTCATCGTCCGCACTTTGCGCATGTGTCCAGCGCATTTGCAGGGTGGATTGTGAAATATCCCGCGGATGTGGGGTGCCAACATCGCCGGCACTGATGTCGAAATAACCAGCAGACTCCATTCCACGGCTGGCGCGCATCTGAAAGGACAGCGCATCAACAGGGTTAAGCTGATAGTGCGCGCGCAGATTCGCCAGGGTGATGCGCGAGTTGTCTGGAATAGTGGTGAATCTATCGTCATTTCTCTGTCCCAGAGAAATGCGATAGCGCCAGTCATCACCATGCTGCGCCACTCGCGCCACGACATCGCGGATACCGCTCTCACCGACGTTGAGCGTAGCCTGCACATGCGGTTCAGTGGCCGGATCCCGGGTGATGATGTTGATGACCGCAAGGAAGGCGTTGGCGCCGTAGCTGGCGGCGTTTGGCCCCCGCACAACTTCGATGCGTTCTATATCCTGGATGAATACCGGCAATTCGGCCCATTCGACGCCGCCATACAACGGGCTGTAGACCGATACACCATCCACCAGAACCTGCATGCGCCGCGCATAGGCATCAGACAGCCCGTGATACGCAGCTACTGGGAAACTACCTCTGTAATAGCCCACATAAAAACCGGGGACCAGGCGCAACAGATCAACGATTTGCCGGGCGCCGGAAGCAACGATCATCTCATGATCGATCACGCTCACCGCTGAAGGTGCTTCCGCGGCCGATTGCTTGAGCCGGGATGCCGTCAGTACCAGGGGCAGATTCTCGAAGTAATCGGCGGGCACACTGCCATTTTCGGCAATTGCCGGGGATGCCGTCAGAGTTGTCAGCAACAGACCACAATATATACACATCTTTCCAGCCATCATCGTTCTCCATTGCAAGGAAACAAATATTCGCTACCGGCCAACTTATGCACAAAAGATGGCCGGGAACATTTCAACACTATGTAAAATTCATTCAAATATCAAGAACAATGTCATCACGTGCCTTGCCGCAATTTCTCGAAAAAGCAGACGGCGGCGGCAGCAGCCACATTCAGTGATTCGCTACCGGCGGCCATCGGAATACTCACCCGGCGATCGGCGGCGGATTCGAGAAGCGGGGAAATGCCACGCCCTTCACTGCCGAACAACCATGCGACCTCACCGCGAAGATCTGTATCGTACAGGGACGCTGCATCATGCGCAGTGGCGGCCACCTTCAGCCCAGCGAATACAGCCATGACACCGGCGAGGTCGGTCTGCTCACGGATATGCAGATCAAAATGGGCACCCTGCGCCGCCCTCAATACCCGAGGGGTCCACGCACCGGCGCAACCTGAACCAAGAAATACATCGGTGATGCCTGCGGCTGCCGCACTGCGCAATATCGAGCCGACATTGCCGGCATCCTGCAGTGCATCGAGCAGAACACAGGAGCCAACAATTCCACCGGAAATTTCCGGAATACAGATTTCGGCAAGAATCCCCGGCGGCGTTGCCAGCCCACTCAATGTATTGAACAGGCTGTCGCGCAACAACAACGTCTCCACATCAGGGAGTGATGAACAAAGTGCCTGAATTTCCGCCTGTGCCACACCGTGTTCACTGACGATCAATCGCACCGGCATGCCAAGTTTATCGCGATAGGCGGCAATAATGTGCGCACCTTCGATCATCGCCCTTCCCTGCCGTCGCTGTTCACGCGAATCTGCTGCCAGAGCCTTCAATGCCTTGTAGCCTGGATTGTCGCGGGAAACGATTTGCTTCACGATAAGCGCTCTGCGAGGATGCGGCGCACCGGAGCAAAGCTGCGTCGATGAATGATCGCAACACCATGCGCACGCAACGCCGCAAGATGTGCCGCCGTTGGATAGCCCTTGTGACGATCCAGGCCATATTGTGGATAGACAGCGTGCAAGCGCAGCAATTCGGCATCGCGGGCGGTCTTGGCAAGAATCGAGGCAGCGGCGATGGCCGGTTCGGATGCGTCGCCCCTGACGATGGCCCGTGCCGGTATGGCGACTGCTGGACAATACAGGCCATCGACAAGAATCAATCCCGGTGCCGGCTGCAATGCCTCGACAGCCCGGCGCATCGCCAGAAGACTTGCCTGAAGGATGTTGATGGCATCGATCTCCTCGACGCTGCTGCTGGCGATGGCCCAGGCCAGCGCTCGCTCCATGATCGCCGCAGCCAGATAGTCACGCTTCTTTTCGGAAAGTTTTTTTGAATCGGCCAGGCCATCGATGGGACGTGCTGGATCGAGAATCACGGCGGCTGCATACACGGGGCCGGCCAGCGGTCCCCGGCCGGCTTCATCGACACCGGCGATCAAAACATTCATGCACCGCGCCTTTTTGATGTCAGCAGCGGCAGGATCGCCGCAACAGCCTTCTCCACGGTGTTCTGCCGCAATTGCCTGTGCATGCCCGTGAACAAGTCATACAGGCGCGCACGAATTGTCTGGTCACTAACCAGGTTGCCCAACGCCTGCGCAAGATTTTCCGGCGTTGCTTCGTCCTGAAGAAATTCAGGTACGGCAAAACATGTCGAAAGAATATTTGGCAAACCGACCCAGGGTTGATATTTCATATACCGCATCATCCGCCACGACCATGGCGACATCTGGTAGGTGACGACCATCGGCTTTTTGAATAGCGCCACTTCCAGGGTTGCCGTGCCGCTCGCCACCAGCACTGCATCGGCGGCGGCCATGGCATCGTGCGCATGGCCGAAGAGTATCGTCAGCGGTAACTCCTGGGCACCGTTCTGCCAGAGTGCATTCTCGAACTGTATACGTGTTTCGCGGGATACCAGCGGCACCAAAAAATGCGCCTTGGGAAAGCGTTGATGCAGCAGGCTGGCCGTCTGGATGAAGGTTTTCGCCATGTAATGCAGTTCGGACTGCCGGCTTCCGGGCAACAGGGCAAAAATTATTGCCTCCTGATCCAGATTCAGACGTTCGC
>DAOLZE010000193.1:0-5081 GCA_035426125.1 Rhodocyclaceae bacterium | reverse complement strand
CGTAGCCGTAGCGCGCGATCAGGTTACTGTTGCTGCCATCCCGCACTTCATTCAGTCGATTGCGGCTGTCGTAACCGTACAGCGTGATCTTGCCGTCTTCCACCCTTGTGTCGGCGCGTCCGCGTAGCGGCTGTTGAATGAGGGAGGCGATGCGGAGATTCTGTTGCGGCAATCCCTGTCCGCAGAGTGCCGTGGCGCGGGCTTTGCGGCGACGCCGGGCCATGCCAGCGGCTGGCATGCAGCGGGCTGGCAGCGACGACTGCTGCGGGACGGTGGATGGGTTATGCGGATTCAATTGGTGGTTGGGCGGTTGGTTTTTGATGCGGTTTAAGATTTATTTTGATGCTGACCCCTTTGATTGTATTTGATTGTAAAATTTACAATACAGAACTATTGAATCTCTATCAACAGGTGGACAGCTTGCCAGATGCAGCGCAGCAGGCGCTTGTGCTCGTCATCGACGGGATGGTCAAGAAAGCGCAAATGGAAAAGGTCGTTGGCAAACGTTCCGCCAAACGATAAACGCGCCACACAGTGATGCAAAGGAGATTTGCCATGACAACGATTCAAATTGAGTTACCTGATGCGACGGCACAGGCAGCGCGCGATGCAGGGCTATTGACCTCTCAGGCGTTAGATCGCCTGCTCAACAATGCCTTACGCCACAAGGCAACAGATGATCTGTTCAGCAAGATGGACGAACTGGCCGACGCAAATTATCCTGAGATGACGCTGGATCAAATCCAAAGCGAAGTGGATGCCTATCGCGCCGAGCAGCGCAGCCAAGCGGCAGGCTAATGAGTCTGGCGAGACAAGGAGCGAACTTTGCCTACGGTATTGCGTCAGGGTACTTATCGATTCTATTTTTTCAGTCACGAACCGAATGAACCGCCACACATGCACATCGACAGCGATTATTGTTCCGCAAAGTTTTGGTTGAACCCGGTGGCACTGGCGCGTAATGCGGGCTTCTCGCCCAAGGAGTTGCACGAAATTCAGCGCATCATGATCGAACAGCAGTCTGTTTTATTGGAGGCCTGGTATGGGTATTTTGGCAATCAGCGCGGATGAGCGCGTCAAGGATGTGCGCATCGGTGACGATACGCTGACGGTGGACTTGATGGATGGCCGCACCATCGCGGTTCCTCTGGCATGGTATCCCCGCCTGCTGAACGCCGCGCCGCAGCAGCGGGCACGGTGGGAAGTCTGCGCCGCCGGCTACGGCATTCACTGGCCGTTACTGGATGAAGACCTGTCGACCGAAGGCATGTTGCGCGGCGCGCCTGCGCCGCTTCCTCGTGTGGCTCAGCAGGTCAGCAACTGATGGCTTGATCCGCATAGCTCTTCCTTAGCCGCTAAAGAGAAACCCCGGCACACCGCTGCCACAGCGGAGCGACCGGGGTTTTTATTTTAATAAATAGGGGCTGTCACATATTTGTTTTTGACCCGACGAGAACAAGGCTATGCCGGCTTCGAGCCGACCCGGCCTTGGCAGTCGCTCCGGGGTAAATCGGCTTTACCGATTTACCATAACAGGTTGTTCTGCTAAATGCCCTCAGTCGCCAACAGGGTTGGCTTGGTGTTCGGCATCGCTTCGCGCCCTTTCGGGTTCGCAGAACCTCTGTTATGTCTTGCGCCCCGCCGCGTCTGCCTACAGCCAATTGGTGCGCTCGCATTTCGCCAGCGCAGGGGTTTATTCAGGCGGCTGCGCCGGGTGGGGATACGACTTTACGGCTTATTCCAAATCAATTCGTCTCTGAGGTAACCCTCGGACCCCGAGGACTGTTGATTTTCAAGACCCACGAATTTTTATAATTACTGCCAGTGATAGAAAAAAAACGAGTACGGCGACTATTACTGCTCCTAAGAGTCCAAAGGACATCTTGACGAACAACGTATCATCTAAAGGAATTTGATAACAGATGTATCCGCCACACAGTGCTGCAATTGCAACGCCAACAATTAGTATTGTAGGCGTTTTGTAGTCCGGCCAAAACGCTGGTATAACAAACCCATACGTACCACCTATCAAGACAATAAACACGATCACAATTATCAAAATCGAAATAACGCTGTGTTTAGTCATGCTCGTTCCTACTCCCTATTTCGACCACAAATCCCACGCACGGTTATTCAGCTTCTCAGCTTCTGCTTTGCAGTTGTTAGAGAAAATTCCATTCGAATGTTCATTCTTGGGATTATTAAGTTCATCAAAAGCTTTGCGGAAATAGGGATCCATAAAATCAGGCCCCACTGTTTACATCACAAGGATTGAAGAAAGAAACAGGATTGAAGAAAGAAACGCTCTCTTGGACTAGGTTCTTCAGGGTTGAACCGGGACATTCAACTGGTGTTTCTATCGATATGCCCTGCTCAGTGTTTCCGCCAGATCATTGACTGCCAGGGCGTAGAAGCTGCTGCGGTTGTAGCGTGTCAGGACGTAGAAATTGTTGAAGCCGAGGCGGTATTCGGTGGCTTGTTGCGGTGTAACGAGATCGATCAGCGCCGCCGGAATATTGGGAGCATCCGGACTGCTTACGCCATAGGCTGACATTTCTGTTGGGGTCAGCTTCGGTACGATATCGAGCTTCAGCAGGTCGGCGATTTTCTCGCCATCGGCGCGTGCATTTGCGGCGATCCGTCCATTTCTTTGCCAGCCGTGCTGCTGAAGAAAGTTTGCCACGCTGGCGATGGCATCTTCCGGGCTGTTATCGAGATCGATGTTTCCGTCATTATCGCCATCGACGCCATAAAGACGCACGCTACTCGGCAGGAATTGCGGCAGCCCCAGTGCGCCGGCATAGGAACCCCGGATGCTGAGCAGATTGCGTTTGGTTTCGCGCGCCAGCAACAGCAATTCCTCAAGCTCGTGACGGAACAGCGCGGCACGCGCCGGTGCGGTTTCAGGGATGTCATCCGGATAATCGAAAGCCAGTGTCGTGAGGGCGGCAAATGCACCGAAGCGCCCAACGGTGCGGCCGTAGATGGTTTCGATGCCGATGATGGCGACGATGATCTCTTCCGGCACGCCGCTTTGTGCGCTGTAGCGCGCCAGCGCTTCCTGGTGCTCGTGCCAGAAGCGTAGTCCCAGGGCGATGCGTTGCGCTTCGACGTTGCGGGCGCGGTAGACCTGCCAGGAGCGGATCGTTGGATCGCGCGGCGGTCGTACCGCCCGGATCACCATGGGCAGCGGCTTGATTCGGGCAAACGCGTCGTTCAGCATGGCGCGGTTGAAACCGTGCTTTTCATGCATTTCCGTGATGAAGCTTTGCACTTCCGGGCGTGTGGCGTAATCGGCAGCGGCGCTTGCCGTGCTTGGGATCAGCGGAATGATGGCACTGACGCAGAGATGGGCGATGACGATGGGGCGGGAAAAAATGATCATGATTTGAATTGGGAGAAATGTGCGATACGCTGTTTCATCTCGCGGAGTCGTTGCGTTGATGCTGCATCTGCTGGCGCATATCTCAGCCGGATATACAACGCGGTGATGGCACGGATTTCTTCAACCTGCACCGCAGCGGTTTCCGGCAGATTTGCACAGACTCGATTGGCATAATGCTGCGGGCCTTCCCAGGGCTGTCGCGACAGACCGAGCCGGCCGAGCTTGCGCGAGAGCAGGTTCCAGGCGCGCAGTGCCGAATCCTCATATCGACGCTGGTGCATCGCCCAGACGCTGAAAGCCAGCAACAGGATGCTACAGAGCGTCACCAGTACGGTGGTCATTTGCTGCCAGTCGGGCGCGCGCATGCCCAGACTGGTCAGCAGATCGCGCTGTCGCTGCGGGTTGTAGCCGATTATCCACTGGTTCCAGACATTGGCCAGCGCCTCCCAGCGGAAGCGCATATCGTGCAGCCAGCGATATTGCGGCAGCATCAGCAGCGGGCGCGGTTCGCCGGCAGGCAATGCGACAGCGAGATTGCGCTCGATGCGCGACGGTGCAACGGCTGCGGTTGGGTCAATCCGTTGCCAGCCACGCGCCTTGAACCAGACTTCGGCCCAGGCGTGGGCGTCGGACTGACGAACGATGAGTATGCCATCGACGGGGTTGAGTTCGCCGCCCTGATAGCCGGTAACGACGCGTGCCGGAATACCGGCGGCGCGCATCATGAAGACAAAGCTGGCGGCGTAGTGTTCACAGAAGCCGCGCCGGCTGTCGAAGAGAAATTCATCGATGGAGTTTTTGCCGAGCAGCGGTGGCGTCAATGTGTAGACAAAATTTTCGCGGCGGATATGGTCGAGCATGCGTTGCACCAGTGCCACGTCATTGTTGCCGATTTCATTGCGCCAGGTTGCAGCCAGCGCGCGGCTGCGCGGGTTGAAGTCGGGCGGCAGTTGCAGCGCAGCGCGCAGCGTTGCAGGGGAATCGTTGATCCCGGCGCCGATCCCGATGGCCGATACCATCGTATAGCGCAGGCGTGTTCGTACCGGAGATTTTGCGAGCAATTGATAATCGCTGTAAAGCTGGCTGTCGGGCGGTGTTGTCAGCGGCAGTTCCAGCGCAAACAGCCAGTTTTTGTCGTGTGGTTCGAGTGTCACCATATATTCAACGGAGATATCCCGGAATGTGGCAATGGCATTCTCTCGAAGCCTGCTGACGACGCTACGGCCGATATGCCAGGTACGGCCATCGAACTGGCTGAGTACCGGGCCGCGCCAGTAGAGCAATTCCTGTCGCGGCGCCCGGCCTTCGAGCGCACCGCTGAATTTTGCGCGAAAGGCGATGGCATCCGATTGCGTGAGCTGGCTGATCGAACCCGGCGCCATGTTGTCAGACAATCCGGTGAGCCCGCTGTAGGCATCGCCGGGAAGACCCCAGAGCGGGCCCTGGACACGAGGGAATAGCACGAACAGCAGTAGCATGAAGGGCAGCGACTGTAGCAGCATCAGGCCGGCCAGGCGCACGGCGCGGACGGGTGTCTGCTGCGCATGGTTGAGGCTGATCAGTGCCGCAGTGGTGAGTACCACACCAGCCAACATCAGCAGCGCACTGACAATGCTCTGGGCGTAAAAAAACTGGGTCAGCGCGAGAAAATAGCCGAGCAGAACGATCGTGAAGCCATCGCGTGGTGTACGCATTT
>DAOLZE010000192.1:0-5081 GCA_035426125.1 Rhodocyclaceae bacterium | reverse complement strand
GATCCTCGATGCCGACAAGGAAGGCTTCCTGCGTTCGACGCGCTCGTTGATCCAGACTATCGGCCGTGCCGCCCGTCATATCAATGGCTGTGCGATTCTTTACGCGGACCGGATCACCGATTCGATGCAACGCGCCATGTCGGAAACGCAGCGGCGCCGCGCCAAACAGATTGCCTACAATACGGCCCACAACATCACGCCGATTGGCGTCAAGAAGCGCATCAAGGACATCATCGACGGCATCTACGACAGCGAAGGTGCGCCGCAGAAACTACTCGCCGCGCAGCAGCAGGCGCACTACGACGCCATGAGCGAGAAAGATCTGGCAAAGGCAATCAAGCGTCTCGAAAAAGCCATGCAGGAACATGCCCGCAATCTTGAATTTGAGGAAGCCGCCGCCGCCCGCGACGAACTGTTCCGCCTGCGCCGCATGGCATTTGGTGCGGACGTGCATGGCGAGTGACGCCACTGCGCGCCTTGGCTTACAATTCAGCCTTTCAGTCGGCAGAAGCTCGCCGGACATCCAACCTCGCGTAACCTCTTGAGAATTGCACCATGACGAAGATCCACGCCTATGATTCCACCCTCCGCGACGGGGCGCAGGCGCAGGGCATTTCCTATTCGGTCGAAGACAAGATCAAGATCATCGAAGCACTCGACCAACTTGGTGTCAGCTATATCGAGGCCGGCAATCCCGGCTCGAATCCAAAGGACATGGAATTCTTTGCCCGACTCGGCGAACTCAAACTCAAGAACGCAAAAATCATCGCCTTCGGCAGCACGTGCAAGGTCGGCATCGCCGCTGCGGATGACAATAATCTGCAATCGCTGTTGAAGGCCGGCACCGATGCCATTTGTATTTTTGGCAAGGCCTGGGATTATCAGGTGACCGACATCCTGCGGACCACGCTCGATGAAAACCTGCGCATGATCGGTGACACCATCCGCTTCCTGAAACAAAAAAACAAAGAAGTGGTCTTCGATGCCGAACATTTCTTTGATGGCTACAAGGCCAATCCGCAATACGCGCTGCAAACACTGACAGCCGCCGCCGAAGCGGGCGCCGATTGCGTCTGCCTGTGTGATACCAATGGCGGCAGTTTCCCCAACGAGATTTTTGAAATCACAAAAATTGTTGCTGGCCGGGTCAAGGCTGCTATCGGTATTCACTGCCACAATGACGGCGAGATGGCCGTCGCAAATTCGGTAATGGCTGTGCAGGCCGGCGCAACGCAGGTACAAGGCACTATCAACGGTATTGGTGAACGTTGCGGCAATGCAAATCTCTGCTCGATCCTGCCCAACCTGCAACTCAAACTCGGCTTCGACTGTTTTCCGCAGGCACACATGGCACAACTGACTTCGGTGGCACGCTTCGTCAGCGAAATTGCCAACATCACACACAACGAAAAAGCACCGTATGTCGGCAACGACGCCTTCACGCACAAGGGCGGCATGCACATCGATGCGGTCAACAAGAATCCGATCTCCTACGAACACGTCAACCCGGAGACCGTCGGCAACAGTCGGCGCATCCTGATGTCCGAAGTCGCCGGTCGCAGCACGCTGCTGGCGAAGATCAACGAGATCGATCCGATGCTGACCAAGGATTCGCCGCTAACGCAACAGATCGTCGACCGTCTCAAGGAACTCGAACACGAGGGCTACCAGTTCGAGACCGCCGAAAGCTCATTCGAGTTGGTCGTCCGGAAAATCCTCGGCAAGTACACGCCATTCTTCGAACTCAAGGATTACAAGGTTATCGTCAATGAGCCTGCGATCAATGGCGTCAACTCCTCCGCCGTGATCAAGATCCGCGTCGGCGACCAGGAGGAAATCACCGCCGCCGAGGGCGATGGTCCGGTCAATGCTCTGGACAATGCCGTACGCAAGGCGCTCGAACGTTTCTACCCGGCGATCCGCGAAATCAAGCTGACCGATTACAAGGTGCGCGTCCTCGATTCCGATAAGGCCTCGGCTGCCAAGGTGCGCGTCCTGATCGAATCGACCGACCACCGGGAAATATGGACCACCATCGGCGTGTCCACCGACATCATCGATGCTTCCTGGCACGCACTGGTGGATGCGATCGAATACAAGCTGGTGCGCCAGCAAGCCGTGTCGAAGAAATAGACACAGGCATTCTCTCCGGCGGCGCATGCCCTTGCCTTACAGTTGCGCTACCTGATGATTGCCCTGTCATTTCCGGCAGACCCTTCTACAATTCGAAGCATCAGGACACTGTCAAAAAAGGAGAATGCCATGTATTTATCGCTGCAAGACTGTATCGACATGTCTGGCCTCACGGAAGAGGAGGTTCTCGCCATCGCGGAGCACGAGCACATCACCGAGATTCTCGCCGTCGAACTCGGCAGCTATCTGGTTCACGCGCCGGGCGGCGAAAATCGCATCAAGCGCATGATCCTTGACGATATCAAAGCGGCGACTGATGCCGGAGATACCCAACATTCCGCCACGCTCAAGACCGTCCTGAAGAATTTTGTGGAGCATCACGCCAAGCCTGGCAAATAAATATCTGTGCTGGCGGCATTGAAACAGTATCCGGGTTAAGCCTTCGCCGGCTTGAGTAGCACCAGCTTCAGATGCTCCTGTTCCACCGGCCGCAGCGTGTATTGCTGATAACGAACCAGACCCCGGCGCGGATGATCGAATGAACGCAGGCCACCCTGCCGTTCGAGGACATCATGCTGTTTCCAGAAACGCGAAAACTCCGGGCTGGCTTTTTTCAGTTCATCCACCAGCCGTTGCAAAGGTGGCTCTTCAAGACGTGCGCGGCAATCGGCGCGGAACTCAGCACACAGACGCCGGGCGCGGATTTCCCAGTCCACAACGAAATACCGCGCCTGCGGTTGCGCAAAAACAAAGCGCAGCAGGTTCGGCAAGGCTGTGTCTGTGGCATGCGGCTGATCCAGCCAGTCAGCAAATAGCTCCGCCGCCTGCTTGTTCCAGGCGAGCAGGTCCCAAGTGCGTCCCATGATGTAGGCCGGAATGCGAATATCGACGAGCATGCTGGCGAGTAGTTCCGGTGTTTTGTCATCCTCCGGTTCCACCGCCAGCGGATCGCGCCGCCCGGCCATTTCGAACAGATAGGCGCGCTCGCTGCCGGTCAGCCGGATCGCTTGCGCAAGACGGTCGAGCGCGTCTGGAGAAACCTTGACATCGCGTCCCTGTTCGATCCAGGTGTACCAGGTGGGGCTGATACCGGCCAGTTGTGCAAGCTCTTCGCGCCGCAGCCCCTGCGTGCGCCGGCGGCTGCCCGTCGGAAAACCGAAGGCTTCCGGCGCACAGCGCTGGCGCAGCGCCTGAAGAAATTCACCGAGTTCCTTGCGCCGACTATCCATGTTGAGACCTCTGGCTATTAGTTTATATACCAGTATAACTAGTATTCTTGTTCCGGTATCCAATGCAGGCTACCATGAACCAATCTTGCTGCTGAAGTCACTGACCAAGTGGCAAAATCGATGAGTTTCGATCCTGTACAGATTTAATTTGAAGGAGGACATCATGTCCGGCAAAACACTCTATGACAAGTTGTGGGAATCGCATGTGGTCCACGAGGAAGCGGACGGCACCTGCCTGATTTATATCGACCGCCACCTGATCCATGAGGTCACCAGTCCGCAGGCTTTTGAGGGCATGCGTCTGGCACACCGCAAGCCGTGGCGCAGCAACTCGATCGTCGCCAACCCGGATCACAACACGCCGACCAAGGACTGGGACAAGGGCATCGAAGAACCTGTCGCCCGCCTGCAAGTCGAAACGCTTGATGACAACATCAAGGAATTCGGTGCGCTGGTGTATTTTCCGTTCAAGCACAAAAACCAGGGCATCATCCATGTGATCGGCCCGGAGAATGGCACCACCCTGCCCGGCATGACCGTAGTTTGCGGCGACAGCCACACCTCGACGCATGGCGCATTCGGTGCACTGGCGCACGGTATCGGCACCTCGGAAGTCGAGCATGTGCTGGCCACGCAGACGCTGATTGCCAAAAAGTCGAAGCGCATGCTGGTGAGAATCGACGGCCAACTGGGCAAAGGTGTCACCGCAAAAGATGTGGCGCTGGCGGTAATCGGCAGAATCGGCACGGCCGGCGGTACCGGCTATGCCATCGAATTTGGCGGCGAAGTGATTCGCAACCTGTCGATGGAAGGCCGCATGACGGTCTGCAATCTGGCCATCGAGGCAGGTGCGCGTGCCGGCCTGATCGCCGCCGACGAGAAGACTTCGGCTTACCTGAAGGGTCGTCTCTACGCACCAAAGGACGCCGATTGGGAAAATGCGGTGGCCTACTGGAGCACGCTGCATTCGGACGCCGATGCGCAATTCGATCAGGTTGTCGAAATGAACGGCGCCGACATTGCGCCGCAGGTTACTTGGGGCACCTCGCCGGAACAAGTACTGGAGATCACCGCCCGCGTGCCGAATCCGGCCAGTGAGGCCGATCCGGTCAAGCGTGCCGGCATTGAGCGCGCCCTGCACTACATGGGCCTTGACGCCGACATGCTGATCGAGGAAATCATGATCGACAAGGTCTTCATCGGCTCCTGCACCAACTCGCGCATCGAGGATCTGCGCGCTGCTGCCGGTGTAGTCAAGGGCAAACACAAAGCCGCCAGTGTCAATCAGGCGCTGGTCGTGCCGGGCTCTGGCGTCGTCAAGCGTCAGGCCGAGGAAGAAGGTCTGGATAAAATTTTCCTTGAGGCCGGTTTTGAATGGCGCGAGCCGGGCTGCTCGATGTGTCTGGCAATGAATAATGATCGCCTAAAGGCCGGCGAGCGCTGTGCCTCGACTTCCAATCGCAATTTTGAAGGCCGTCAGGGACCAGGCGGACGCACGCATCTGGTCAGCCCGGAGATGGCCGCCGCCGCAGCGATTGCCGGTCATTTCGTCGATATTCGCAGCCAAGTCTGAAGGAGACCACCATGAAAGCATTCAAGCAACTCAACGGTCTGGCCTGCCCACTCGACCGTGCCAATGTCGACACCGACGCGATCATTCCCAAGCAGTTCCTCAAGTCGATCAAGCGCACCGGCTTCGGCCCCTACCTGTTCGATGAA
>DAOLZE010000191.1:0-5091 GCA_035426125.1 Rhodocyclaceae bacterium | reverse complement strand
TCGGCACGAAGGGAATATCTTCGCCGGTGAACCACAGCACCGAGTTGGTGGCGGATTTGCGTGAGGAACCGGTGCCGACCACGTCGCCGACATAGGCGATCAGATTGCCCTTGGTTTGCAGTGCGGCGATTTGCTTGAGCGGGCCGATCTTGCCCGGTTCGTCGGCTTCGATGCCGGGGCGCGGGTTCTTCAGCATGGCCAGTGCATGCAGCGGAATATCGGGGCGGCTCCAGGCGTCAGGTGCCGGGGAAAGGTCATCGGTATTGGTTTCGCCGGTGACCTTGAAAACGGTCAATGTCAGGCTCTGCGGTACTTCCGGGCGCGAGGTGAACCATTCGGCATCGGCCCAGGATTGCAGCACTCTCTTGGCGTTCGCATTACCCTTGTTGGCTTTTTCCTGAACGTCATGGAAGGCATCGAATACCAGCAGGGTCTTTGACAGACCAGCGGCGGCGATGACTCCGACCTGAGCGTCGTCGAGCAGGTCGACCAGCGGCTGGATATTGTAGCCACCGAGCATGGTGGCGAGCAGTTCGGTGGCCTTCTCGCGGGTGATCAGTGCACACTTTTCCTTGCCGAGGGCAATGGCGGCAAGATATGAAGCCTTGACCTTGGCGGCGTCATCAACACCCGCGGGGACGCGGTGGGTAATCAGATCAACCAGTACCGCCTCCTCATTCTTGGGAGGGGTTTTCAGCAGCTCGATGAGTTCGGTGGTCTGCTGTGCGGAGAGCGGCAGTGGCGGAATGCCCAAGGCGGCGCGTTCGGCAATATGTTGGCGGTAGGCTTCTAGCATGGCGTCATCCTTTCAGGAAAGTGATGCAGGAGTAATGAGGGAATATTGTTTTTATTATTGAGATGTTATTGAGCAAAAAATCGTTGTTGTGCAATATCTGGCAGGGCCATGCCTGTGGCATTGGCACGGCTGAGTAACTCCCAATAGTAGCGGAACGAGGCGCGGTCATGCAGCTTGCCGGCTAGCTGGATCGGCCCCCAGTCAGCATCCTGTGCGGTGAGCAAAATTTCTGCGGCTTCGGTAACTTCAGCAAAATTCGGACGCATCGCATCGACGATGGGCTGGATCTGACTCGGGTGGATGCTCCACATGCGCAGATAGCCGAATTCCTCACGTGCACGGCGGGCATCCTCTCGCGCTACGGCCGGGTCGCGGATTTCGACACTGACGTTATGTGTTGGCACGATGCCGCTGCCGAGCGCCGCGGCAGCAATTTCGCACTTGGCGCGGGCAATCAGTGGATGCTGAAACTGGCCGGGACTGCGCATGGCACTGGCGGGGATGGCGCCGTGATGGGCGCTGACGAAATCCATCAGGCCGAAGTCGAGTGATTCGACGGCGGGCAGAGCGGCGATCTGCCAGGCTTCGCGCAGCGCGCCCGGTGTTTCAATCAGCACGTGCAGCGGGATCGGCCGATCATAGCCGCGCTTGCGCTGTACGGCCGTGACGATGGCATGCTGAGCGAGTACGTCGTCAATGTCGCGCACCTTGGGCAGCACGATGTAGGCGATGCGCTCACCGGCTTTGCCTATGATGATATCGAGGTCGTCGCGCCAGTGCGGATGCGTGATGTCGTGGATGCGTGCACCGACGCGGCCGAAGCGGTTGGCATCGCTCATGATGCGTGCGGCGACCATCTCGGCGTGTTCACGCTCGCGGCCGGCGGGGGCGCCGTCCTCGCAGTCGCAGGTGATGTCGAAGATCGGGCCCAGTTTGGCTTGCAAGGCAAGCGCTTTGCCGATCAATTTTTCACTACCGGCGTAATGCTCGCAGGCATTCAGGGTGGGGAAAGGGCGGGTATTGTCGAGGCCTTGATACAGCACTTCGGCGGGATGGAGACGAGTGCTCATGGGACGCTGGCGCTTTGCCAAAAAATTCATCGATGAAACACCCCTCTCTGTTTTGGAGAGGGGTGGGAAGTTACGATTTATTTGCCCAGCAGATGCTTGACGCCGTCGCGCTCTTCGGTGAGTTCCTGGAGTGTGGCATCCATTTTCTCGCGCGAGAAGGCATCGATTTCGAGGCCCTTGACGAGTTCCCACTTGCCGTTGGCGGTGGTCACCGGCATGCCGTAGATGATGCCTGCGGGAATGCCATAGGCGCCATCGGAGCAGATGCCCATGGTGACCCACTTGCCATTGGTGCCAAGTGCCCAGTCACGCATGTGATCAATGGCAGCATTGGCGGCCGAGGCGGCGGAAGATAATCCGCGCGCTTCGATGATGGCGGCACCGCGTTTGCCGACGGTCGGGATGTAGGTGTCGCGATACCATGCCTGGTCATTGACCAGCGTCACGGCGTTCTGGCCGGCAACGTTGCAGAAGCGGATATCCGGATACATTGTCGGCGAGTGATTGCCCCAGACAATCATCTTCTCGATGTCGGTGACGGCCTTGCCGGTGCGTGTGGCGAGTTGCGACAGGGCACGGTTGTGGTCAAGGCGCAGCATGGCGGTGAAATTCTCGCGCGGCAGGTCCGGCGCGGAGTTCATGGCAATCAGGGCGTTGGTGTTGGCGGGGTTGCCGACGACAAGCACCTTGACATCGCGTGCGGCCACTTCGTTCATGGCACGGCCCTGAACGGTGAAGATGGCGCCGTTGGCTTCGAGCAGATCCTTGCGTTCCATGCCCTTGCTGCGTGGTCGGGCACCGACCAGCATGGCGTAGTTGGTATCCTTGAAGGCGACCTTCGGGTCATCGGTCTGCACCACGCCGGCGAGCAGCGGGAAAGCGCAGTCTTCGAGTTCCATGACCACACCCTTGAGGGCCGGCAGGGAAGGTGTGATTTCCAGCAATTGCAGGATGACCGGTTGGTCCTTGCCGAGCATTTCGCCGCTGGCGATGCGGAACAGCAGGCTGTAACCGATTTGACCGGCGGCACCGGTGACAGTGACGCGAACGGGGGCTTTGGCCATTCTGAATACTCCTTCTTGAGAAAATCACGCAATCGATCGTAAGCAGGGATTATAAGCACCTGCCGCAAGCCAGCGCCCTGCCGGAAAGTGTTTAATCAGGGCACGGGCGCTGAAATAATTTTGAAAAATGAGACGTGATCGTAGCGTTTCCAGCTACATTCTGTCAATAGCTGTCTTATGTCTTATATAAGACATAAGACAGCTATGGACGTTATGGATAATTTGTGGTGAAATGCGTTTCATGTTGCAGGAACCCGCCACCATGCCGACGCCAGCCCCGACGTTCAGTCCGCTGTATCGCCAGATTAAGAGCCTGATTCTGCAAGGCCTGGAGTCTGGCGAGTGGCGGCCGGGCGAGGCGATTCCCAGCGAGACCGAACTGGCTGCACGCTTCAGCGTCAGCCAGGGCACGGTGCGCAAGGCGATCGACGAGATGGCTGCGGAAAACCTGTTGGTGCGCCGTCAGGGCAAGGGAACCTTCGTTGCTTCGCATAACGATGCCGATCCACGCGAGGTGTTCCGCTTTTTGCGGCTGGTGCCGGAAAACGGTCAATCCGAATTCCCGCAAAGTGTGCCGCTTGAATGCTGGCGGGCCAAGGCGGGTCACGAGGCAGCGCGTACATTGGGTGTCAAGTTTGGCGCGCCGATCACCATCATTCGCCGCATGCTCAAGTTTTCCGGCAAGCCCGTGATCATCGATGAAATCTATCTGCCGGGCGAAATGTTTGTCGGTCTTGATCTGGAAATGTTGCAAAGCTTTCAAGGCTCGTTTTACGGCCTGCTGGAGACGCGCTTCGGTGTGCGCATGGTGCATGCCGAGGAACGTATCCGCGCTGTTGCCGCTGATCAAACCAATGCCCGACTGCTTGGTGTTGCCGAAGGTGCGCCGTTGCTTTCTGTCGAACGTGTCAGTTATACCTACGCTGATCGCCCCGTGGAATGGCGGCGCGGCCTATATGCAACAGCGGAGCATTACTATCTGAACGATTTGAATTGAGGTCTGTTCTTCGCCAAGGTTCTTGGTCTCCACGAGGGTGTACGATAAAATTTCGTGTTCTGGAATCATCTTGAATCAAGTGGCATGCATTGCGTCAGGCAGAGTTTTTTAGTCATGCAGTTTGTAGTTATGAAGATAGGAGCAAACATCCAAATGCCTGAGATCATCCAGCAGCGTAGTATCAAGCAGCGACCAAAATATCTGAACCTGACCGAGATTCGCCAGCCGCTGCCGGCTATTGCCTCGATCATGCATCGCATCAGTGGCGGCGCGTTGTTCCTGATGCTGCCCTTCCTGATTTATTTACTGCAACTCTCGCTCGGCGCGCCTTCTGAATTCGAAACCCTCAAGACGATTGCCGGATCCCCGCTGATCAAGCTGATCCTGCTGGCGCTGTTGTGGGGGTTTCTTCACCACTTCTGTATGGGCATCCGCATCCTGCTGATCGATATCCACCGTGGCGTCGACCTGAAAACTGCACGTGCCAGCACCGTGGCAGTGTTCTGTATCAGCATTTTGCTGACCCTGATTCTGGGAGTGAAACTATGGTAAACGTAAACCACATTCCAGTCGGGGCGCACTACGGTTTCGGCGACTGGTTGCTGCAGCGCGTGACAGCGATGGTCATGGCTGTCTATACCGTCATTATGGGTGGCACGTTGCTGTTCTGCGATGTTCTCTCGCAGGATCGCTGGAAGTCCCTGCTATCCGGCAATTGCATGCGCATTCTCACTTTTCTGTTCATTCTCAGCCTCTGTTTTCACGCCTGGGTCGGTGTGCGCGACATCTGGATGGACTACGTCAAAAGTGTGGGCACGCGTTTGACCCTGCATATTCTGACGGCCCTGATGCTGATCGGCTGCGCCGGTTGGGCTTCGCAGATTCTCTGGAGACTATAAGTGAATATTCCTGTCCGAAAGTTCGATGCAGTGATCGTTGGTGCCGGCGGCGCCGGTCTGCGCGCTGCAATACAATTGTCCGAGGCAGGTCTCAAGACCGCCGTCATCACCAAGGTTTTCCCGACACGTTCGCACACCGTAGCGGCGCAGGGCGGTGTCGCCGCCTCACTGGGCAATTCCGAAGAGGATCACTGGCACTGGCACATGTATGACACCGTCAAGGGCTCCGACTGGCTCGGCGACCAGGACGCGATCGAGTTCATGT
>DAOLZE010000190.1:0-5097 GCA_035426125.1 Rhodocyclaceae bacterium | reverse complement strand
GGGAGGTAGTGGCGCTGGTCGGCGGTTCAGGGAGCGGCAAGACGACCTTGCTGCGTCAAATGATTGGATTGCTGCAACCGGATCGCGGTGAAATCCGCATTCTGGGCGAGTCGCCTCTGGGCGGTGGTACGCAGCGCGAGCGCGCCTTGCGCAGGCGCTTCGGTGTACTTTTTCAGCAAGGTGCGCTGTTCTCCGCCTTGAATGTTTATGACAATGTGGCTTTCCCGCTACGTGAGCTGAAAGCACTCGACGAGCATCTGATCCATGATATCGTCATGTTTAAACTGGCGATGGTTGAAATGCTGCCGCGCCATGCGCGACTGATGCCGGCTGAGCTTTCCGGCGGCATGGTCAAGCGAGTTGCGCTGGCCCGGGCGCTGGCGCTGGAGCCGGAGCTATTGCTGCTCGACGAGCCGACCGCCGGGCTCGATCCCGACCGCGCCAACGGTTTTGTGCGGCTGATTCGGACACTTATGGATGAGCTTGGCCTGACCGTCGTGTTTGTTACGCATGACCTCGATACACTTGCCGCCTTGTCGGCGCGTGTCGCCGTGCTTGCCGAACAGCGTATACTCATCTGCGGCAGTATCGACGAGGTCGTTAAGCTCGACCATCCGTTCATTCGCAACTTTTTTCTTGGCGAGCGCGGCCAACGTGCCGCGCCTGCTATTGCCTGATCATGGAAAATCGCGCTCACGCTTTTGCAGCAGGTCTGTTCGTGGTTGTTTTCAGTTGCACCGCCATCCTCGCCCTTTGGTGGTTTGCCGGCCCGCGCATGGCAACCCGCGATCTGGTGCTGGTGACGCAACGCAGCGTGACGGGGTTGAATCCCCAGGCGCAGGTGCGCTTTCGCGGCATCCGCGCGGGCAAGGTTCTTGATATCGCACTCGATCCAAAAGATCCCGCAAACATATTGATTGTTGTCCGTGTCGATGCCGCATTGCCGCTGACCAGAAATACCACGGCACAACTCAACTATCAGGGAATTACCGGTCTGGCCTACGTGATGCTCGAAGACAGCGGCAAGGGTGGTGAAGTCTTGCCGGTCAATGATGACGATCCGCCACGGATCTTGCTCAAGCCAAACCTGCTCGATTCTCTGGGCGATCGTACCGGCGAGATATTGGCGCATGTCGATGAAGTCGCCATTCGCCTGAATCGTGTGCTCGATGAACGTAATTTGCGCAATTTGAACCGTACTCTGGAAAATGCTGCCAGCGCATCCGATGGACTCAAGGAGATCCCGCAACTGCTTGCTTCGCTCAAGCGCGCTTTTTCCGATGAAAACATGCAACGTCTGCGTATGATCCTGTCGAATCTTGAGCGTACGACCGGGGAAACGACCCCGCTGACAGTTGAGCTGCGTGCACTGGTTGGCTCGATGCAGAGTATCGGCAAGCATCTTGACGAGGTCGTTGTACGCGCCGGCGGTGAGTTGTCAGGCTCTTCATTGCCGCGGCTCAACGCGTTGATGAGCGATTTGCAAGGCAACTCGCACCAGTTGAAGCGTGTGCTCGAGGTTCTTGAGGCATCGCCGCAATCGATGATTTTTGGTCGTCCTCCGGCGCGTCCCGGCCCCGGTGAGGCTGGCTTTGTTAATCCTGGCAAATAGGTCATTTCATGCACATGTCTCTGGTTACGCTCGCTGCGATGGCGATATTGTTGTCCGGTTGCTTCGGCGGTGCTGGCGGGCAGAGCGAGCCCACCTATTACGATATTCCCGGCAACTCCACCACGAATGCAGGCCCGGCCGGTGCTTCCGCAACGCCCGGTCTGATGTTGCACATTGCCGACGTGCGCGCACCGGGTTGGCTGATGACACCGGCGATGCAGTATCGTCTGGCTTATGCCGATGCATCGCAGCGTTTGTCGTATACCGAAAGTCGCTGGGTGGCACCGCCGGCCGAATTGCTTGAACAGGTCTTGAAGCGCGGCAATATCTCCAGCATTCCCGGCGATGTGCGTATTGCGACGGATGGATGCCAGCTGCTGGTTAATCTTGATGAGTTCATACAGGTTTTCGATGCGCCAGGCAGCAGCCGTGCCTTGCTCGAAACCAGAGTTGCCTTGCTGGCGCCACGCGATCATAAACTCCTCGCGCAGCGCGCCTTTACGCAGGCAGCGTCTGCCGGGGCTGATGCCAGATCGGGGGTTGCCGGATTCACCGTGGCGATACATGAACTGAATACCGAATTGAATGTATGGCTGGTTCAGCTTGAGCGCGATTCTCCTGCATTGATCGGGCGTTGCAACGCGGCGAGTTCCTGATCGTGGGCCTGCTCTTCTTTTTCGAAGGAGAGGCCCTCTTTGGATACGCACGGACGTGGGGAGAGCCCACTTTGTTGCTGCTGATTGCTCTGGGGTCTTTAATTGATGGAGAGTTTCCAGTATAATTTCCGTTTTTTAAGGCTTGAGTTTCCTCAATTAGGGATGGAATCATGGGTGGTGATGACAAAGTGGATTGTGGTCGGCGGCGTCTGATCGTCGCTACGGCCGCGGTCGGTGGTGCAGCCGGTGTGGTCGCTGTTGTGCCGTTTGTGGCCAGCATGCTGCCATCCGAGCGTGCCAAGGCGGCAGGCGCGCCTGTCGAAGTCGACATCAGCAAGCTGTCTCCGGGACAGATGATGGTGGTTGAGTGGCGCGGCAAGCCTGTGTGGGTCATCAACCGCACCAAGGAAATGATCGACTCGCTACAAAAAACCGATAGCAAGGTTAGCGATCCGAACTCGGACAAGCCGATGCAGCCGGATTACTGCAAGAACGAGACGCGCTCGATCAAGCCGGAAATCATGGTGGCAGTCGGGATTTGCACTCATCTGGGTTGCTCACCAACGGAAAAATTCAAGACCGGCGCCGAATCCGGCGTCGATGCGGACTGGCCAGGCGGCTTTCTCTGCCCCTGTCATGGTTCCACATTTGATCTTGCCGGTCGCGTCTACAAGAATAAACCGGCACCTGACAATCTTGAGGTTCCAGCATACAAATATCTGAGCGATACCATGATTGTTATTGGTGTCGGTCAAGACGGCAAGGAGGCCTGATCGATGAATGCCAAATTGACCGCGCTACTTGGCTGGGTGGACGATCGTTTTCCGTTGACCTCAAACTGGAAGGCGCATTTGTCGGAATATTACGCCCCCAAGAACTTCAACATCTGGTACTTCTTCGGTTCCCTGGCACTGCTGGTGCTGGTAAATCAGATCGTCACCGGAATCTTTCTGACCATGCACTACAAGCCGGATGCGGCGCTCAATGCCTCAGGCGTACCTGTGGCGTTTGCCAGCGTCGAATACATCATGCGCGATGTGCCGTGGGGTTGGCTGATCCGCTATATGCACTCGACCGGTGCCTCGGCGTTTTTTGTTGTCGTTTATCTGCATATGTACCGTGGCCTGATCTATGGTTCTCACCGCAAGCCGCGCGAACTGGTCTGGATCCTCGGCATGTTGATTTTCTTCTGTCTGATGGCGGAAGCATTCTTCGGCTATCTTCTGCCCTGGGGGCAGATGTCATTCTGGGGTGCCCAGGTAATCGTCAACCTGTTCTCGGCGATTCCGCTCATCGGCCCGGACTTTTCGCTCTGGCTGCGTGGTGACTTTGTCGTTGGCGATGCGACCCTGAACCGCTTCTTCGCCTTCCATGTGATTGTCGTGCCGCTGGTTCTGCTGGCACTGGTCGGTGCACATATCCTTGCGCTGCATGAAGTTGGCTCCAACAATCCAGACGGCATCGAAATCAAGAAGAAGAAGGATGCCAACGGCATTCCTCTGGATGGCGTGCCATTCCACCCGTATTTCACGGTGAAGGATATCGTTGGTTGTGTGGTGTTCCTGATGGTGTTTTCGCTGGTGATCTTCTTTTCTCCGGAAGGCGGCGGATATTTCCTCGAATACAACAATTTCTTCCCGGCCAATCCCTTGATGACGCCACCACACATTGCGCCGGTATGGTACTTCACACCGTTTTATTCCTTGCTGCGCGCCGTGACTTACCCGCTGTTCGGTATAGATGCCAAGTTCTGGGGCGTTGTGGCGATGGGCGGTGGTGTGGCGATTCTGGTCATCCTGCCCTGGCTTGATCGAAGCCCGGTAAAATCGATTCGCTATCGTGGTCCGATTTTCAAGACCTTGTTGCCGATATTTGTTATCTCCTTCTTCATTCTCGGCTTCCTCGGCACAAAGCCACCGTCGTACGCCTTTTTCGGCACGATTCCCGGTGCACCGATTGCGCAGATTCTCAGCGCATTCTATTTTCTCTTCTTCCTGACGATGCCAATCTGGTCGCGCATCGACAAGTGCAAACCCGAACCGGAAAGGGTCACGGGAAAATGAAAAAGATATTTTTTGCCCTGCTCTTTGCGCCATTGGTGGCATTTGCTTCTGGTGACGAACTCCATCTGGATAAGGCTCCAGATCGTTCCGGGAATCCAGCTGCGTTGCAGAATGGTGCCAAGCTGTTCGTCAATTACTGCCTGAATTGCCACTCAGCTTCCTACATGCGCTACAACCGCCTGCACGATCTGGGGCTCAGTGAGGACAACATTCGTACGAACCTGCTGTTTACCGCGAACAAGACCGGCGACCTGATGAAAACCGCGATGCAGAGCGCCGATGCAAAGGTCTGGTTCGGCGTTGCACCACCGGATTTGACGGTGATTGCACGTGCACGCGGTTCCGAAAGCGGTAGCGGCGCAGACTGGCTGTATACTTACTTGCGTAGTTTCTATCGTGATGATGCGCGCCCGACGGGTTGGAACAATACCGTCTTTGCAAACGTCGGCATGCCGCATGTGCTGTGGGAATTGCAAGGCCAGCAAGTGTTGGGGGAAGATCACAAACTGACGCTAGCCAAACCCGGCACGCTCAAGCCAGAAGAGTATGATGCACAGGTCGGCGACCTGGTTGGCTACCTTCAATACATGAGCGAACCCGTTGCCGAGCAGCGCAAGCGCCTGGGGATTTTTGTTCTACTCGGTCTGGCTGTACTATTCGCCTTTGCTTACGCTCTCAAGCGTGAGTTCTGGAAAGACATACATTAACTTTCATTCATACGACGAACTTCGCAATGTTGCATATGGGGCATCGAGAAAACAACTCA
>DAOLZE010000189.1:0-5172 GCA_035426125.1 Rhodocyclaceae bacterium | reverse complement strand
CCTACAAGGTGCTGCAGCTCAATGCCGAGCTGGCAAAAAACGTACTCTGTTGCAATGAGGGAATATCCGACGCAAATACGAAGCTGCTGCTGGAGGCATGCAATACGAACAGCGGAAGGTCCGCAATTACCGACAACGCCAATGGCAACGCGCGGTCAATTCGTGTTAGGACACTTGATTCGGCAATCGATGAGACCGAAATCGTAAGATTGATAAAAATTGACGTGGAAGGTCATGAAGAGAAGGCGCTCATCGGAGCAGAGCAAACGATCAGAAGAAACAAGCCCATCATTCTGTTCGAGCAGCACAAGGAAGATTTTTGCAATGGCTCGACCGCATCCATCGAACTTCTCAAGTCATACGGCTACGTCAATTTCGCCGTAATCGAGAATCGGCCACTACTGCTTAAATCCATACCGGGCTTTTTGCGGCAGAAATATCGGTCGCTGCTGCGATTGACGATCGGACAGACAAGAAATCTTGTGATCAAGAATAATATCGAACCCGGTTCTTATCCATTTATCGTGGCAATCCCCGACTGGGTGAGGCTGGTCGATTAATTCCCTGCGGGAATCGCAACCACAACCGCCCCTCTGCCTGATTTGCGGTCAAAGCGCTTCAACACCTTCAGGCCATTGTTGTCCAGCCAGGGTTGGATCGGAGGATCTTTGGGGGAAGCCTCCAGCACAAAATAGTCGTACTTGTTCTCTGCCAGGACTTTGCCGATCGAGTCGCGCTTTTCTTTAGCCATTAGTGCAGTCTTGTACCAACCGGCATAGTGGAGCATGCGACCGCTTTCGTTGTACACGCGGGAGGTATCCTTGACGTTGCTCGAAAGCCAACTACCGGCTTCGACGTAATAACGGCTGCTGGGGCCGAATGCTTTCAGGTTGGCAATCATCGTCAGTCCGGCCAGCAACAGGATCAATGCCCGCCAACGAGGGTAGCGCTGCATCATCTGCCATAAGCCGAAACCGACGAAAGGGGCGGAGAACAGCATTGCCAACCCTACATAGCGACCCTGCAGAAACTGCATGTCGATTACAAACATCGCCAAGACGATCAGATAAGCCGCAATACCCCAGGCAAAAAGCGGGAAGCGCGCCAGCGTCGGCCGGAGCTGGCCGGAAAAGACGATGAAAATCAGTGGCAGCAGAAAAAAATCGAGTTTGCCGATAAGTTTGAGAGGAACAACCGCCAGCGAACCAACAAACAGAATGGTTCCGGCATTGGCCTTTCCAAAATCGTTAAGCGCCGCCGCCAAAGCCTGCGCCTTGAAATCAAACGACGACAGGCCGAAGCGCTGCAGGTCTCCTGCAAGCCGACTTTCCGCCGAAATACCCCCGCCAAAATAAAGTCCAAGCAGCAAAAGGCCGCCAAGAACGGGCAAAGCGCTGACCATTAACAAGCGTCTGAAGCGCTCGGCGCGGGGAGCTTGCCAGGCCTGCCAAAAAAATAAGGCGGCGAAGAGCACCAGCGCCTCCGGCCGGAAAAGTGCGGCTGTTGCAATGCTCACCTGAATAGCCAACGCAGTAGCCCAGCGCGGTCTTTCCGCCCAGCGCAAGGCCAGCCAAAAGCCGAACATGACAAAAAACCAGCACCCGTATTCGCGCAACAGTTCATGTCGGTATTCGTTGAGGCCTGGAATGGAAAGTACCGCGAGGCAGGTCGGCCAGGCGATTTCAGGCCATGTCCGGCCCGCACAGGAAACCAGCAGAGCGCAGGTGCCCGCCATGAACAGGGCATTCAGCAAATAGCCGGCATGTTCCGGGCCAAGCCCGGTAAGCTTGGCAACGAGGGCCATCAGAATCGGCAGAAACGGCCAGTTGAAGACCTTTCTTGCCGCACCAAAACCGTTATCGAGGAACTCGAGCGCCGTATGCACATACAGGATGCCATCCAAATTGATGGCTTTGCCCTGATGCGCGATCACCGTCAGCAGCAAACTGCCAAAGAACGCGACACTGACGGGTGTTACCCAGACGGGCAAGCGGAGAGCAGGAAAGGGTTTCATTGGGGCAGATCCATTGCCGGCATCAGCAATTGTTCAATTCTGGCCTGCCATGTATGGGCAGCGAGAAATGCCGCATGGCCATTGCGGGCGATTGCCAGACGCGCATCTTTGTTGTTCAAGTAATAGCCTGCCTTTTCGGCAAGTTCAGCCGAAGACCGGTAAGTTTCGATTTCCTTGCCGACCGCGAACAATTCAGCCAGTTCTTCGCAGTGATCCGTCAGCAGGAAGCAGCCGGCAGCCAGCGCCTCGAATATTCGCAGATTCACCCCGGTTTCGGCCCCAAAAAAATCGCTGCGCGTGATATTGAGCAAGATTTTCGATTTCCCCATCAATTCGAGAAGCTCATCACCCCAGACCGTTTTGTCCGTAATGCGACTGCGTAGAGTGTCCGACATCAAGGGGAAATTACGCTGCCAGCGATTACCGTAAACGGTTACATGATCACGAATACCCTCGATCACAAAGATCCTGCGCAAATCGCACGTGCCGACGAATAATACGTCGAGTGCTTTTTCAGCCTGCGGAAGAGCACTCGGCGGCTTGGCCCCGAACGGCAGGAAAACAGCGTTCAACTTGCGCGATTCGCGGAAAAAACGCGTCGTAACTTTCGAAAATGAGAATATCAGGTCATAGACAGGCAGTTCATTCTCGACAAAATAGATGAACTCGCGCCGACGCGAATACAAATTGCAACTGTCCGTATCGTACAGAAGCAGAACAGCGCCAAGCTTGTCGGCAAGCCTGCGCAGAAATGCCGGATCGTAAAACTTGTAGGCAAAGCCGACCACCAGAATATGGCTGGGGCTTTCGCGGTCGAGCAGCGCTTCGAGGTCTTTTTCGACAAGCTTTGGAAGAAGGCTGAAGCCGTCGCGATCGGACCGCCTGTTCAGCGCCTTGGCGTAAGCGGCACGGATTCCATGCAATGGCCGCCGTTCCTGCGACAAGCAATCCAGATAGGCTGTTGCGACGCCCAGTTTCGAGAAGGCGTCGCACAGATCCCGGCCCAAAGGTATGCCGCCGATACCATCAAGAAGGAGAACTTTTCTCGGCTTGCCGGTCATTGGCCGCCTTTCGACAGGAGCGGCGGACCCAAAGCGGACACAACCATGGGCAAGGAGAAAAATCGCGGCCGCGTCGCCGCATCGGAAAATGATTCCGCCAAGCTTTCCCTTGCCCGTGCGGCACATTGCCGATGTGTCGCCGGGCTGGTGACGGAGAAGTAGTCCACAAGCTTGCGCGCCAGTCCATCGACATCGCGCAACTCAAAAAGCATGCTCTTGTCGACGACAATTTCCGGCACGCCTCCGCAGTTGGTCGCCATCACGGGAACATCGGCAGCCATGGCTTCCAGCAATACCATGCCAAAAGGTTCGTGATCCGAGCTCAGGACAAAAAGATCGAAGGCCGAAAATGCCCGACGCGCATTGGAAACTTGGCCAAGAAACCTGACGCTTGCGGATATTCCGAGTTCGCTGACCTGGGCTTGCAGTTTTGGCAGCAAGCGTCCGCTGCCGGCGATTGCCAACAGCACACCTGAGGGCAGCGCAGGCACGGCCCTGGCAAAAGCGGCGATGAGAGTCGCCTGGTCTTTATCGGGGTGCAGGCGGCCGACATTGCCGATCACCGGCACATCCCGCGGCAAACCGAGGAGTTTGCGCGCATCTTCTCGTGACAACAGCTCCGCGCGCACCGCATCGATGTCGAGGCGATTGTGCAGGGTTTCGATGCGATCAGCCGGCCACTCCGGCAGGCGGCGGCGAATCTCGTCGCGCACGGCATCCGACACCGCCAGCAGGGTCAGTCGCCGGCGGAACAGTCGCGCGAACCAGCGGCGGGGCAAACGGTCATAGTCGCCGAAGGCATGATGAACGCCAATGATAGGCAATCGGGTCGCCAGGGCGGCAACGTAAGCCGGTTTGAATCGATGGGCGATGATCAACGAAAACCTGCGGCTGGCGACGATCCGCCGCAACTTTAGAATCGCAGAGAGTTTCAGCCCCCGCACATCGCTACTCTTCAGTCCCAGAAACGCCACCTCATCGGATGCCGCTCCTTGAACCACGGCTGCACTTTCCTCGCCGGTGAGAAAAACTGTCAGCACCTTGCAGGGACTGCCCTTGAACAGAACCGCATACTGGCGCGCGACATCTAGAAACGGGCCGCTGTAGCCATGGCAAAACTGCAATATCCAGTTCTCGGCCGGCATCTCATTCGCCGCCTTTGCCGTCCTTGACCACCAGCACATCCTCCATGACCAGATACTCCAGATCCGAGCCGAAAAACATGTTCAGGGCATCGGCCGGCGAGCAGATCATCGGCTCGCCGCGGCGGTTGAGCGAGGTGTTGAGCACGACGCCGTTGCCGGTGAGTTTTTCCAGTTCCAGCATCAGGTCGTAGTAGCGCGGATTGTGCTCGCGCCTGAGCACCTGCGCGCGCGAGGTGCCGTCCTCGTGCACAACTTCCGGCACACGCGACTTCCATTCTTCGGCGACCTCGAAGGTGAAGGTCATGAAGGGCGCCGGGTGATCCGACTGCAGCATCTGCGGTCCGACCGTGTCGAGCATCGAGGGGCAGAAGGGCCGCCAGCGTTCGCGGAACTTGATCTGCGCGTTGATGCGGTCGGCGACGCCGGCCACGCTCGGGCAGCCGAGGATGGAACGGCCGCCCAGGGCGCGCGGGCCGAACTCCATGCGGCCCTGGAACCAGGCCACCGGGTTGCCGTCGGCGAGGATGCGGGCAATTCTCTGCGGTATCGCCGTCTCGCCAGCGCCGACTTTTTCCCACCGGGGTTTTTCCGGGTGCGCCTCGCAGGCGGCGATGACTTCTTCATTGGTATAGCGCGGACCCAGATAGACATGCTCCATCTTTTCCACCGGCACGCCGCGCTGCACAGAGACATAGGAGGCGGCGCCGATGGCGGTGCCGGAATCGCCCGAGGCGGGCTGGACGAAGAGCTCTTTCACCTCGGGGCGGGCGATGATCTTCTGGTTCAGCTTGACGTTGAGCGCGCCGCCGCCGGCGAAGGCCAGCTTGCCGGTTTCGCACAGGATGTCGCCCAGGTAGTAATCCATCATCTGCAGCGACAGGTCCTCGAACAGCTTCTGCATGCTGGCCGCATAGTGGATGTAGGGGTCGTCGGCGATGTCGCCGGCCCGCAT